>DAISVW010000097.1:0-7952 GCA_036826695.1 Aestuariivirga sp. | reverse complement strand
CGCGGCGCGCCTAGGCTCAAGAAGGTTGGGTTGTGAACGAGGAACTGCCACGCTACGGAACGGGCGGTCTGTTTGTCCTGCTGGCCACGGTCGGCTGGAGTCTGGCTGGCGTCTTCGTCCGGTTTCTGCCGGGGCTTGATGGCTGGCAGATCAATTGCTGGCGCGGCTTCTGGATGTCGGTGTTTCTGCTCGTCTACCTGGTGGCGGTCTATGGCGGCGAGACAGCGAGTAAGTTCCGTGAGATTCCACTTCCGGCACTTCTGGCGACGGCGGGTTTTTTCACCGCCGGATCGACGCTCTATGTCACATCGCTCACCCTTGCCGGAACTGCCACAGTCTCGGTGATCGGCGCGCTGTCACCGATCTTTACTGGCCTCTTGAGTCCATGGATCACTGGCGAACGGCCTTCGTTTGCCTCATGGCTTGCGGCTGGGATGGCCGTGGCCGGTGCCGGTGTGAGTGCCTGGGTTGGCGTATCGGCAGGCAATCTGGTCAGCATCCTTGTCTGCCTACTGGTGCCGGCTTCCTTTGCGGCGCAGACGGTGGCGCTCAGGCGTTACAGAGCTTTCGACATGGTGCCGGCGATTTGTGCCGGCGGTTTCTTTACATTCCTTGCGGCTGGTGTCCTGGGCTATGTCTTTGGTGGCCATCCGGGTGGCGGGTGGCAGGTTTCGGGTTACGAGATGCTGCTCCTGGCGTTGATGGGTCCCTTGCAGCTCTCGATCCCGCTCGCCCTCTATGCCAGGGGCGCCAGACACGTTCCCGCCGTGACACTGACCATGATCGTCATGCTTGATGTGGTGCTGAACCCGCTCTGGGCCTGGCTCGGGGCTGGCGAGCAGCCGGCGCCATCTGCCTACGTGGGCGGCGCGGTGATCGTGCTGGCAGTGGTGATTGCCATCTTCGGCGACCGCTGGCTCGGCCGCCAGGAAATGAGACCCGTGTGATGGCAAGATCGCGCGCCACACTGATCGGCTTCACCGCCATTCTGATGTGGGCCTTGTTGGCCATGTTGACTGCAGCGAGTGGCGCCGTACCGCCGTTTCAACTGGCAGCCATGACGTTTCTGATCGGTGGCTTGCTCGGTGCCGTCACCTGGCCTTTTCGAAAGGGTGCTGTTGCGGCACTGCGTCAGGGCCTGCCGGTATGGCTGCTGGGGATCGGCGGGCTGTTCGGATATCATTTTGTCTATTTCAGTGCGATCCGCGCTGCGCCGCCCGTCGAGGTGAGCCTCATTGCCTATCTCTGGCCGTTGTTTCTTGTCGTGTTCACTGCCTTCCTGCCGGGTGAGCGGGTGAAACTTCACCACATCATCGGGGTGCTGCTCGGCCTGGCAGGCGCCGCGGTCATCATCACCGGCGGACGGGGAGTCGACATCTTTTCCAGCTTCGGCTTCGGGCATCTTCTGGCTTTTGCCTGCGCCCTCATCTGGTCCGGCTATTCGGTGCTGTCGCGCCGTTTCGGTGAAGTTTCAACCGATGTGGTGGCGGGCTTCTGCTTGCTCACGGCGGTTCTCTCGGCCGCTTGTCATGTGATGTTCGAGACCACTGTGTGGCCGCAGGATTTCTCGCAATGGGGTGCGGTTCTGGGCCTGGGTCTTCTGCCTGTCGGTGCCGCCTTCTACACCTGGGACTATGGCGTGAAACACGGCGACATCCTGGTGCTGGGCGCGGCTTCCTATGCCTCGCCGCTGCTCTCCACCATGGTTCTCGTTGCGGCAGGCTTCGCGCCCTTCACATGGCCCGTGGTGGTGGCTTGTCTGCTGATCACGCTGGGAGCGTTGATCGCGGCGAAGGACATGCTGTTCAGGCACAAGCCCGCTACTTGAAGCTATCCTTGCGGCGGCGCAGTTCTGCGAAGACCTCGGCATCGGAGGCGCCGTCAAGCTTGAGGGCGCGGCGGATTTCGGCACTGCCGGTGCGCAGGAAAGGATTGGTGGCAAGCTCCTGGCCGATGGTCGACGGACAGGTCATCTGGCCTGCCGCGCGCAAGCGGTCCACCTCCACGGCGCGCTGCTGAAGGGCGGCGTTTCCGGGTTCGACGGCCAGCGCGAAACGCGCGTTGGACTGGGTATACTCGTGGCCGCAGAACAGCCGTGTGTCTGGCGGCAGTTCGCCGAACTGGGAGACCGAGCGGTACATTTCGTCCATGGTTCCCTCAAACACCCGTCCGCAGCCAAGGGAGAACAGCGTGTCGCCGGCGAACACCGCCTGGTCCGATCGCAAGTGGAAGGCAATATGCCCCTTGGTGTGTCCCGGACAGTTCAGCACTGAGAGCGTGTGGCCGCTCCAGGAGATCTGGTCACCCCCGGAAACAGACTGATCGATGGCGGGGATCTGCGCGGCCTCCGCGCGGGGGCCGATGATGATGCAGCCGAACCGCTGTTTCAGGGCCTCGTTGCCCTCGATGTGATCCTGATGGTGGTGGGTGGTGAAGATATGCGTGAGCTTCCAGCCGCGGGCCTCAAGATGGGAGGCGATAGCCGCCGCATCCGGGGCATCGACGCTGGCCGTGGCGCCGGTTTCGGGATCGTGGAGAAGGAGGCCGTAATTGTCAGACCGGCAGATGAACGGATGAAAGACGATCGGCGTCATGGGGATGCTCTTTTCCGTGAAGGAGGCTATGTTCGGCGCCGATGGATATCGTCGACCTCAGGGAATTCTACGGCACGCGGCTCGGTATGGCCACCCGCCGTTGTCTTTCGGGACAAATGAAGCCCCGGCTTGCCGGAACGACCGGCCGTCGGGTGTTGGGCCTTGGTTATGCCATGCCCTATCTCCTGGATTGTGTCGACCCCGGTGATGCTCCCTTGGCCTTCATGATGGCCCGGCAGGGCGTGTTCCGCTGGCCGGAAGACGGTCCCGTCCGCTCGGCACTGATCGACGAATGCGACCTGCCGCTTCTGGAGAGCGTGATCGATGTTGCACTCGTGGTGCATGGGCTTGAATTGACGGACGCTCCGCAGGACATGCTGCGGGAACTATGGCGTGTCCTGGCTCCGCAGGGCCGTTTGCTGCTGATCGTGCCGAACCGCCGGGGAGTCTGGGCGCGGTTCGACACCTCGCCTTTCGGGCAAGGCCAGCCGTTTTCGAGGCCCCAGCTTTCCGCCCTGTTGAAGGAAAGCCAGTTCTCGGTGGTGTCCTGGTCGCATGCGCTGTACTTCCCGCCATCGACCAGAAGTACCGTGCTGTCTGCCGCGGCAGCGATCGAGGGGATAGGCGCCCGGCTCATGCCGGCACTTTCGGGGGTCATCATCGTCGAAGCGGTAAAGCAAGTCTATGCGGTGGCCGCCGGCAAGAGGCTACGGCGGCTTTCCCCGCGCGTCCGGCCAGCCCTTGCGCCAGCACCCGCCACGCGCCTATGAATAGCTGGCTCTCGGTCCGCCTTTGCGTCAGGGCTGAAGTTCACGCGAGTCTGCCCACTTATGAATGCCCCTCAGCCCGACAACAGTCTCGAAGTCCTGCGGCGCGAGATCGACTCGATTGACGATCAGATCCTCGCCTTGCTGGTGCGCCGCTTCGCGGCGACCGCCAAGGTCGGGGTCAGCAAGGCACGTGATGGTTCGATTTCATCCTCACCGATCCGGCCTGCACGCGAGGCGGCAATGCTTCGTCGGCTCGCCGCTCAGGGTGGTGCAGACGTGCAACCGCAGCTTCTGGTGCGTCTTTGGCGCGTGATTCTCTCCGCGTCCATCCAATCCCAGGCACCGATCACGCTCCACATGGACAGGTCACTCGCCCATGATCTCGAGGCCCGACTTCTGGTGTCCCAATACTTCTGTGAGATGAGTGCGGAACTTCACGATACGCCCTCGGCGGCGCTGGAGGTTGTGAAGCGCAGACGGTGCGACCTCGCTGTGATCGCCGCTGCGTCGGCTTGGCCAGACGGTGCCTCTCATGTGATGGCAGGTGGGGTCGGTGTGATCAGTGCCTTGCCTTTTGTCAGGAACATCGCCGAGCCCCGGTTGCTGGTGTTTGGCCATGCCGAACCGCAGCCGAGTGGAGATGACGAGACGGTCTTGTTTTCTCCCGCACCGGTGACGCTGCCGCCTTGCACGCTGTGGATGGTGGAAGCTGGAAGCCATAAGGTGTTTGCCCTTCCCGGCTTCCTTCAGGCGGAAGACCCCATGCTGCGGGATTTCTTGACACGCTTTCCGGAAACACGAATCGTCGGGCGCTGTCCGCGTCCCATGAGGACCTGCCCATGACATCCAGCAGTCATCGCCGGCCTGAGCCAAATCCGGGAATCTTCGATATTGCCGCTTATGTGCCTGGAAAGAGTGGTGCCAGGTCCGGGAAGATCCACAAGCTCTCTTCGAATGCATCACCGCTCGGTCCGAGCGTGTTGGCTGTTGAAGCCTACAAGTCGGCTGCTGCGACCCTTGATCTCTATCCTGATGGCAGTGCTGCGCTGCTCCGTGAAGCCATCGCCGCGCGTTATGGCCTCAAAGCCGAGAATATCGTCTGTGGCGCGGGCTCGGATGAATTGCTGCAATTGCTGGCCCACGCCTATCTGAGGCCAGGCGACGAAGCGGTCTATAGTCAGTATGGCTTCCTCGTCTATCCGATTGCCATTCAGTCGAGTGGTGCAAAACCCGTCATCGCGGCGGAAAGGGACTTTCTCGTCGACGTGGATGCGATCCTGGCCTGTGTGACCGTTCGGACGAAGATGGTGTTTCTCGCCAATCCCAACAACCCTACTGGCCGCTATCTGCCATTCTCGGAGGTCAGGCGCCTGCATGCGGGATTGCCCCCGCATGTGCTGCTGGTGCTTGACGCGGCTTATGCCGAATATGTGAAAAACAATGATTATGAATCGGGGATTGAACTGGTCGCCACGGCGGACAATGTGGTCATGACGCGCACCTTCTCGAAGATTCATGGTCTTGCCGCATTACGCTTGGGCTGGGTCTATTGCCCGGCGCATGTCGCCGATGTGCTCAACCGCGTGCGTGGTCCTTTCAATGTGAGCGCGCCAGCCATCGCGGCCGGCGCTGCAGCCATTGCTGACCTTGATCTGGTTGACCGGGCCGTGGCGCATAATGACCGCTGGCTCTCCTGGCTCAGTCACGAGATCGCGGGCTTGGGACTTTCGGTCACGCCGAGTGTGGGGAATTTCGTGCTGGTTCATTTTCCTTCCGACGAGAAGCACAACGCCGCCTCCGCGGACGCCTATCTGCAGGATCATGGCTTCATCGTACGGCGCATGGATGCCTATGGGCTGCCGGGCGCCTTGCGAATGTCGGTTGGCAGCGAAGAAGCAAACCGCGGCCTCGTGGCGTGTCTCAAGGCTTTCATGTCATGAGTTTCATGTTTCAGCGTCTAGCGCTGATCGGCATCGGGCTCATTGGATCATCGATCGCCCATGATGCGCGCCGGAACGGGCTGGCCGCGGAAATCACCGGTTATGCAAGGAGTGAAGCCACACGCAAGAAGGCCCTTGAGCTCGGGCTCGTCGATGTTGTCCATGCGTCTGCAGCCCAAGCGGTATCCGGCGCCGATCTGGTGATGTTGTGTTCGCCGGTCGGCACTTACCGGGATTTGGCTCGCGAGATGGCCGCCGCCCTGATGCCAGGTGCGATCCTGAGCGATGTGGGATCGGTCAAGGGTGCGGTGGTGCGCGATGTGGCCCCGCATGTTCCGGCAGGCGTTCATTTCATTCCTGGACATCCGATTGCCGGAACCGAACAGTCCGGTCCGGAAGCGGGCTTTGCGGGGTTGTTCGCAAACCGCTGGTGCATCCTGACGCCGCTGGCCGACGCCGACCCGGCGGCGGTGGAACGGCTCGCCGCCTTCTGGCGTGCCTGTGGCTCCAATGTCGATACCATGACACCTGAGCATCATGATCTCGTGCTGGCGATTACCAGCCATCTTCCACATCTCATTGCCTACAACATCGTGTCTACCGCGGCTGATCTCGAAGAGGTGACCTCGTCGGAAGTTATCAAATACTCAGCCGGGGGCTTCCGTGACTTCACTCGCATCGCTGCATCTGATCCCACCATGTGGCGCGATGTCTTCCTGAACAACAAGGAGGCGGTGTTGGAAATGCTTGGCCGTTTCTCGGAAGATCTGTCGGCACTGCAGCGGGCGATCCGCTGGGGTGATGGCGAAACGCTGTTCAGTATCTTCAGCCGATCCCGCCAGATCCGGCGCGGCATTATCGCTGCTGGTCAGGATACCGCCGCCCCGGACTTCGGCCGCGGCCAGCCAAACGCGGGGCTCAATAGACCGGCAGAAGATCGGTAATCCTGACCGGCCCAAGATAGAGCGTGCCGTCCTTGGCAATGATTGACAACTTTGCTCCGTCTCCAAGCAGGCCAAGCATGGTGCCCAGGCCCGACGCCTGAGCATCCGTGAGATTGAGCAGTGGTGACAGCAGGGCGAGCAGGCCGCCCATGTCATTGGTTTCGATATCGATCTGCCCCGTTATGCGGTTCTGGTCATCGAGTCCGACAGAGCCTGCCCCGGAACACTGGATTTCTCCCTTCTGGACGCTGATGTTCCCGACCTTCAGGTTGTGGTCCTCCCGCAGGGTAGCAAGCATGTTCACCTTGTCGACGGTGAGCGGCGGCTCGCCAGGCGGTTGATAGTTCAGTGTTGTGGCCGAAACCGCGATGTCTGTTCCTCCGTCAGGCGAAGGGCGGCTATGGGCCATCAGCATTGCCACGGATCCGAGACCATCGATAACGAGGGCCGGAAACTCGGAAGACAGTTTCGGTTCATCGCGGTCATCGAAGGTGATGGCGGCAATCGCACGTTCATGCTTGACCGTCACTGGCTTGAGCGTGTTGGTCGAAACCGTGGTAGGACCATCGAGCAGCGCAACAATTTGCCGAGGAGCATAGGCCAATGCGACAAGCAGAAGTTGTTTCGACCGCGCCTCTCCCTTGCCTGAGAGGACGGCCACCGGAGCGCCGCAGGAATATTCAAAGTGGAACGGAAATCCAGCCCAGGTCTCTGTCGCACAGGAAAGCGTGAGCCCTTCCGCGGCGAGGCGCTCACGCGTTTCCTGGAACCGGCTTTTCGCAACTTCCGAGGCGATGAACCAGTAGATGGTCCAGGCCGCTGCGAGAACCACGACAACTCCCAGCGGCAGGAACATCCTCCATGGATGGGTCTTGGCATCAGGCATTTGATCTTTGTTCGGCTTTCGCGTTAGTCAGATCGTCACCATGGAACAGTTCTGGGTCTTTGGCTATGGCTCCCTGATGTGGCGACCGGGCTTCGCCTATGTTGCGAGCGAGCCCGCTCGTCTCCACGGCTATCACCGGCGGCTCTGTGTCTACTCGCATGTTCACAGGGGCACGCCGGATGAGCCTGGCCTGGTTCTTGGCCTCGACCATGGGGGTTCGTGCCATGGCATGGCGTTCCAGGTGCCGCCGGCCGCATGGTCTGAAACACTGATCTATCTCCGTGCCCGCGAGCAGGCCACCTCGGTCTATCTTGAGCGCCACAAAACGGTCCGGCTACTGAACAGCGGCCGCGCGGTGCAGGCGGTAACCTTCCTGGTCGACAGGGCGCATCGGCAATATGCCGGGGTCTTGCAGGACGAGGAGCTTGAACGTCTGGTCCGTCGTGGCCACGGCGTTTCCGGTCACTGCATTGACTACGTCATGAATACGCTCGTCCATCTGCGCGACATGCAGATTCACGATCCAACGCTGGAGCGCCTGGCGCTAAGGCTCGGGCCTCATGCCGCCAACAGCAATTCGAGTTGAACCGGTTTCGAATAGCCCGTGCGTTCGGGCGCTGGCTGCGGCCGACCTGACATAGCCTCTTCAATGTCGCGCAAGATCTCGATCGCCGATTTGGCGTCCCGCGCCAGAAGATGAAGGTGAATCTCCTCTTCACCCTCTGCCGGTGGTGCCAAGTCCGGAATCTTCCCGTCCGCACCAATCTGTCCGGCGCAAATCGCACGCCGGCCGCTTCCGCCACGATGCACGATTACGC
>DAISVW010000096.1:3554-7964 GCA_036826695.1 Aestuariivirga sp. | reverse complement strand
CGGCTTCATCAGCAAGAATGAGGATGCGCGGATCATGTCCGGGCAGGAGGAGTGTGTGGAGGCCGTGGGGGTTCGCGCCAGGCCGTCTGGACTACTTGTCGAGCCAGACCTTTTCCATGTGAAGTTCGAACGTCGGGTGCATGTCGAAGTTCTTCACATAGGCCTTCTTGTGGCGGTAGAGCGAACGCCAGAACGGCTGGATGATGACGCCCGAGTCCTGCAGGATCTGCTGGATGTCCTTCATCATTTCCTTGCGCTTGCCGGCATCCGCGATGGCGAGCGCGGCGGTGAGCTTGGTGTCAAAGTCCGGGTTGGAGAAGGCGCTTTCGTTCCAGGCTTCGCCGGAGCGGTAGGCCAGGGCCAGAACCTGCACGCCCAGGGGCCGCATGTTCCATTCGGTCGTCGACCACGGATACTTCGTCCAGTCGTTCCAGAAGGTCGAGCCCGGAATGACCGTGCGCTTCACCTTGATGCCGGCTTCGCGGCACTGCTCGGCGATGACGTCGGCCGGGTTCTTCACATATTCCTGCTCGTAGGAGATGAGCTCCAGCTCTGTGTCGCTCTGTCCGGCCTCGGCCATGAGCGCCTTGGCCTTGGCAGTGTCGCGGGCGATCTTCGGAAGCTCGTAGTATTCCGGATGGATCGGGCAGACATGATGGTTCTCGCCCACCGTGCCGGCGTTGTTGTAGCCCAGCTGCAGGATCACGTTGTTGTCGCAGGCCAGCTGCAGCGCGTTGCGCACCCGCTGGTCATCATAGGGCTTGTTGGCGATGTTGGTGCGGATGACGATGGTCGAGGCAGTGACCGCTTCTGACTTCTGGAGGTCCATGCCATCCAGCAGGGTGACGGTTTCGCCGGTGGTCTGGTAGTTGGCGTCGATTTCACCGGACTCGAAGGCCGAAACCATGGCGTTCTGCTGCTCGCCATAATCGATGAACTCGATGGCGTCGAGATAGGGCTCGCCGCCCCACCACTTGAAGTTTTCGCGGCGCTTCACCGCGGCGCGGGTGCCCACCTGATAATCGGTGATCTCGTAGGGCCCGGTGCCCGGCGTCTTCAGCATGTCGGGGTTCTTGTCGAAATCCCGGTGCACGATGATGCCCGGATAGTCGCAGAAGCCCGGAATGATGGTGATGTCGGAAGCGTTGGTCTTGAGCTTCACCGTGTGGTCATCGACCTTGGTGATGGCACCCTCGGCGGCCTTGTTGGTCTTGGCGTCGATGAGCGACCCGAGGCGGCCCGCCATGGAATTGCCTTCGACCCCCTTGTCGCACCAGCGGGTGAGATTGAAGATCACGTCATCGGCGGTGAAATCATCGCCGTTCGACCACTTGACGCCCTTGCGCAGGTTGAGGGTGTATTCGGTGGCGTTGTCGTTGACGTCCCAGCTTTCCACCAGCTGGCCGGTGAACGTGCCGTCGCGGTTGTAGCGCACCAGATACTCATTGGCCTGGCGCGAGACATTGGCCATTTCCGACCAGTCCCAGATGCGCGGATCCTTCATCTCCTTGATGATCATCTGCATCTTGAGGGTGCCGCCCTTCTTGCCCTCTTCGGCGCGGGCCGGCGTGTAGGTGAGGCCGATCATGCCATAGGCGGTGGCGGCGGATGCGCCGAAGGCCGACGCCATGGCCAGGAATTCGCGGCGGCTGAACCGGCCGGCCCTGGTGTCCTCGGCGAGCCCGTCGAACACCGGCGGCATCGGCTTGCCGTTTTTCTTGAAGAATTTCATGTCTTACCTCCTGTTGTTGTTCCGCCCGCTGGTTCGGGCTCACGTGGTTGGCTGATCAGGTCCGGAAGATCATTCTTCCCCTGTTGTGCCATCATGGCAAGGCCTTCCTGCATCACAGCCTGTTAACCCCCGGACTCTTTCGCAACTGCGAGATCATCGGGCCGGGACCAGCGGGCAGCCATCGCCAGTTTCCAGACCGCTCCTATCCGGCGAATTGCGGGCGCGGCAGGCCCGCCACCGGCGAGTCGAAACTGAACAATCCGCCCTGCTGGGGAAAGCGCGCCAGTTCCTCCGCGGTTGCGCCATGGCGCGCGGTGGTGACATAGGCGGTGCGGAAATCAGGGCCGCCGAAGGCGATCGAGGTGACCCGCGGCGCCGGGATCGGCACGGTGAAATCGAGCCCGCCATCGGGCCGGAAGCGGGCCACGCACTGGCCCTCCCAGCGGGCGCTCCACAGGCCGCCCTCGCTGTCGACCGCCGCGCCGTCCGGGTAGCCGAGGCTCTTGTCGTCGCTGAACACACGGCGGTTCGACACGGTGGCGGTCTCCGCGTCGAAATCATAGGCGTGAATGAGCTGCGGCGCCGAGTCGGCGACATAGAGCGTCTTCTGATCCGGGCTCCAGGCCACGCCATTGGTGATGGCGATCCCGTCAATCACGCATCGATACGTGAGGTCAGGCGCGATGCACCACAGGGCGCCGGTCGCCCCGGTGATCGGCAGATCCTCGCCCGCGGGCCCCAGATTGTTCATCATGGTGCCGAACCAGAAGCGCCCCTGGGCATCCGGCGCGCCGTCATTGCTGCGGTTTCCGGGCCGGTCCGCCTCCGGCGCGGCAAGACGGATCAGCCGCCCGTCACGGGGGTCGAAGCTGTTGAGGCCATGATGGGAGGCGACCAGCAACGTGCCGTCACGCCGCCTGGCCAGCGCGCTGATCATCTCGGGCATGTCCCATGACTGATGCCGGCCGGTCGCCGGATGATAGCGGTGCAGCCTCGAGGGCATCGGGATGTTGAGCCAGTAGACCGCCTGTTCGGCGGGACACCACATGGCGCCCTCGCCGAGATCGTCGGCGCTGTCGACGTCGCAGCGAACATCGAGCTTCTTCGTCCTGGCCGTCATCGCATCCGCCCCCATGCCCCGTGCTTGCGTTATAGGTTGCCATTCAGTCTATCGCCGGGCGTCAGACAGGACAAGCCGTGGGGGCCGGCGTGAATAGCACTACGCCCGGGATGGCTTCTCCGTGTAGGGTTCCCTCCGGAAACAGGGAGCCACCACGACGATGATCACGCTCGCCGCCGATGTGGGCGGAACCTTCACCGACCTCGTGCTGGTCAATGGCGATGCGGGCACGGTGCTGATCGACAAGGTGCCGACCGGGGCGCGCGGCAGCGCCGCCGGCATCGCCGCGGGGATCAGCCGGATCGCGGCGCGTGGCGGCATCGCGGTTTCGGAGATCGGGCTGTTCGTGCACGGCTTCACGGTGGCCACCAACGCCTTCCTGACACGGGCCGGCGCCCGGGCCGTGCTGGTCACTACCGCGGGCTTCGCCGACGTGCTGGAGATCGCCAGCCAGATGCGGCCCCGGACCTATGCCCTCGAACAGGTGAAGCCTGGCCCGGTCATCCCGCGGAACCGGGTCATCGAGACGCGCGAAAGGATCGATGCCTTCGGCGAGACGGTGACCAGGCTCACGGAAGAGGAGGCCCGGCAGGTGGCCGACGCGGTGGCGGCGCTCGAACCGGAGGCGGTGGCGATTTCGCTGGTGTTTTCCTTCCTCGATGGCCGCCATGAGGCGATGCTGCGGCAGGCCATCGCGGCGCGCCTGCCCGCCACTCCCGTCTATTGCTCGCATGAGGTCAACCCGCAGCTCGAGGAATGGCCGCGCGCCAGCACCACGGCGATGGCCGCCTATGTGGGCCCCGTCGTCACCCGCTATCTGGACGAGCTCGAACAGCATCTCGCCGGGCTGGGCTTCCGGGGCGCGCTCCGCCTGATGCGCTCCGCCGGCGGCGTGGCGACGCCGCGCGCCACCCGCGCCAACCCGGCGCCTATGCTCACCTCGGGCCTGGCGGGAGGCGTCACCGCGGCGGCCGATCTCTGCCGCAGGCTTGGCGTTGCCGATGCCATCACGCTGGATGTCGGCGGCACCTCCGCCGACCTGGCGGCGATTACCGGCGGCATCGCGCGGAGCCGCATGTCGCGGGTGATCGACGGCCAGCCGGTGCGGCTTCCCACCATCGATGTCGAGACGATCTCCAACGGCGGCGGATCAATCGCCTGGGCCGACCGGGCCGGCGCGCTGAAAGTGGGGCCCTCCTCGGCGGGGGCGGTGCCGGGTCCGGCCTGTTATGGGCGGGGCGGCACGGCGCCGACCGTCACCGCTGCCGCGGTGGTGCTGGGCTGGCTGGCGCCGGAAGATTATCTGGGCGGCGACGTGGAGATCTCGCCCGACCTGGCGGCCAGCGCGGTGGCCGGCCTGGCGGAGAAGCTGGGGCTTTCGCTTGCCGCCGCGGCCTACGGCTTCATCCGGGTGGCCAATGCCATGCTGGTGCAGTCGAAACGGGCGCTGGCGGTCGAACGTGGCCTCGACGTGCGGCCCATGGCGCTGATGCCGTTCGGCGGCGCGGGCCCGCTCTGTGGCGGCATGATCGCCCGCGCACTGGGCATGCGCGAGGTG
>DAISVW010000096.1:0-3544 GCA_036826695.1 Aestuariivirga sp. | reverse complement strand
CGCGCGGGAGCCCAATGCGCTCGCGGCCGCCGGCGCGCCGCTCATCGCCCAGATGGAGCAGGAGCTTGCGGCCGACGGCGTTGGGCGCGCGCGCCGCTCGTTCCGGGTGCTTGCCGACCTCCGCTACATCGGCCAGTTCCACGAGATTCTGTGCGAGATTCCGCAGGCCCTGCTGCACGCCTATGATGCCGGGGCGCTGAGTGAGCTGTTTCACCGCCAGCATGTGGCCCACTACGGCCATGCCGACCCGCAGGCGCCGGTCGAGATCGTCAACCTGCGCGTCGAGGCGACCGGCCGCCTCGCTGCGCCGGTCATCGCCGCTGACGAGCCGGGACCGGCCAGGCCGCCAGACCCGATCCGGATCCGCAAGGCGATCATGGGACATCGCCAGCCGGCTTCCGACGTCCCCGTGCATGACCGCAACGCCATCGGCGCCGGCCACTCACTGCCGGGCCCCGCCATCATCGTGCAGCGCGATTCGACCACCATCGTGCTGGCCGGCCAGACGGTGACCGGCGGCGCCTTCGGCACGCTGCGCATCCGGGAGGACCAGCCATGAGCATCGACAGCATCAGCCGCGACGTGTTCCAGCACGAGGTGGTGTCGGTGGCCGAGGAGATGTCGGCGGCGCTGCGCCGCTCGGCGTTTTCGGCGATCATCTGGGACATGATCGACTATGCCTGCGGCCTGCTCGACCCGGCGGGCAACACCATCGCCCAGGCGCCGACCATTCCGGCCCAGCTCGGCATCATGCCCACCGCGTTCCGCCACATGATCGCGGCGATCCCGCTCGCCGAATGGCAGGCGGGCGACGTCATCATCTGCAACGATCCCTATCTCGGCTGCACCCACACACCCGATATCGTGCTGTTCTCGCCGGTGTTCTTCCAGGGGCGGCTGATCGCCATCGCCTCCACCGTGGCCCATCACATCGACGTGGGCGGGCACGTGCCGGGTTCCGAGTCGGCCACGGCGCGTGAAATCTTCGAGGAGGGCCTGCGCATTCCGCCGCTCAAGCTGTTCGCGCGCGGGGTGCCCAACGACACCTTCTTCAGGATCTTCGCGCGCAATGTGCGCGATCCCAAGGCCTCGACCGGCGACATCAACGCCCAGGTGGCCGCCTGCCGCACCGCCGAGCGGCGGCTGGCGGAACTCGCCGCCAAATATGGCGCGGACGGCTTCGCCGCGCATGTGGCGGCGATGTTCGACTATTCCGAAAACTTCCTGCGCGGCGCGCTTGCCGACGTGAAGGCGACGGAGGCCAAAGCCGAGATCCTGATCGAGGACGACGCCGCCAGCCAGGAGCCGATGCGCCTCGCGGTCTCGGTCGCGGTGCGGGACGGCGGCCTGACGATCGACTTCGCGGGCAGCAGCGCGCAACGGCCCAACGGCCTCAACAATCCCTATGCCTCGACGCTCTCCATGGTGCATTACGCGGTGAAGGTGGTGTTCACGCCGGGGCTGCCGCAGAACGAGGGCTGCAACAGACCGGTCAAGATCAGCGTGCCGGAAGGCAGCATCCTCAATCCGAAGGAGCCCGCCGCGGTATCGGTGCGCCACCTCACCCAGCAGGCGGTGGCCGATGTGGTGCTGAAGGCGCTGGCGGCCATCGCGCCGGCGGCTTCGACGGCGGGCTGCCAGATCTCCTTCCCGACTTTCGTGATCGGCGGCTTCGACCAGCGCCCCGGCATGATGCGGCGGCATGGCGGTGAGGCACCCTATTTCGTGGTCACCGACATCATCGGCGGCGGCATGGGCGCCTCGGCAACGGCGGACGGCATCAGCGGCGTCGATACCCATGGCGGCAACTGCGCCATCCTGTCGGCCGAGGTGCTGGAGACGACGAGCCCGGTGCGCGCCGTGTCGACGAGGCTGGTGCCGGGGTCCGGCGGCAGGGGCAAGCACAATGGCGGCCTCGCCATCGAACGCGAATACGAGATGCTGTCTTCGGGCCTCGTGGTGTCTGGCTACACGCAGCAGACGCGGCCCGACACTGCGCCCTGGGGCCTCGAAGGCGGAGAACCCGGCGGGCTCGCGGCGGCGCGGATCATCCGCCGCAACGGCGAGGCCGAGCCGCTCCTCAGCAAATTCGTGGCGGTGCCCCTCGAGCAGGGCGAACGCCTCGTGCTGCGCGCCGCCGGCGGCGCCGGATGGGGAAAGCCGGCGTGAACCGCTTCAGGGCTTGAGCAGACCCTTGTCGCGATAGGCTTCCGCCGCCTGGCGGATGTATTCGCCGGTCTCCGGCGCGTCATAGCGCGCGGCGATTTCCTGGGAGAGCGACAGCAGCTCGAAATAGCTCGCCCGGTAGGGCCTGAGCTTCTCGTAGGCGGCGAGCAGCACGTCATTGGGAAGGCTGGTCAGCTCGGCGGCGCGGCGGAAATTGCGCGCCAGCTGCGGGTAGCCTTCCGCCTCGGCGGTCTGGGCCTGCTGCAACAGGGTTTCGCGGCGGATCGTCAGGTCCTCCGCCGATATCTTGCCGAGCCGGACATTCTCAAGCGTAATGTCGGCGACCTCGACCGCACGCTGCCTGCGGCGGACATCCGGCTCGCGGCCGTCCCCGTGATCAGCCACAGGTCACCTGCATCTCTTCCGGAGCCATGCCCGCGCTGATGCTGGCGATCTCGCGCTTGTGCATCAGCATCGCCTGCACGATGAGGCGGAGCCTTGCCATGTTGTCCACCTTCACCGGCACCGGCGACGGCGGCTGGCGCAGCGCATGGGCGGCCGCATTGGCGCCGATCTGCCGGTAGGCCTCGCGCGAGAGCAGCGGCGCCTGCGAGAAGAGCTCCAGATTGTTGAGCGGCGCGAGACCCTGGCGCTGGATGACGGCGGTGCCCTTGGACTGGAGCCCGATGGCGATGCCGGAGCCGCTGCGCTTCGCGCCCTCGTAACCCAGCATGCCGCAATCGGCGGTGTGGTGGATCTTGATCACCCGTGGCCTCAACCCCTTGCTCTCGATTCCTTCCATCAGGGCTTTCAGCACGTCGCCATGGCTGAGGCCGCACAGCGTGGTATCGAGTGCGGCGGCGAAGGCCGGCCCCACCGCGATCACCACATCCTTCTCGCCGGGTGGCGAGACATGGGCGGCGGGCGTCAGCGTAACACCCGCCTGCCCGGCGGAGACCGGCACCATCTCGGCTGCCGAGCGGGCCTGCGGAATGGCCGAGAGCTTTGCCAGATGTTCGCCCTTCAGCCGGTAGCCGGTGCCGGGGCCCTGATAGTCGTTGCGGTCGGTGAAGGCACTCTGCGCCTCGAACGCCTTGTTGAGCACGGCGGCCGGCTGCAGATAATCGCCCGCCACCCGGACGCGCTGCATGCCGAGGATGTTGGCGGCGATGTCGGCGTGCCCGCTGCGGTCAAGCGCGGTGATGACGTCCAGCGCGGTGAGCGGCCCATCCAGAAAGGCATCGGCGGCGGCGAGATCGGCCACCAGGTCTCGTTCCGGCATGTCCTCCGAACTGTAGGCGGTGACGGCGGCCTCGATCTCGGCAACGCTGATGGCCGGAAAGCCCAATTCGCGAAACACCGCCTGCATCGCCCGTCC
>DAISVW010000095.1:0-7968 GCA_036826695.1 Aestuariivirga sp. | reverse complement strand
TATTTCATCGCCAACAATTTCATCATGGCGCGGGAGAAGCTCGCCACCTCGCCGAACCAGATGGTGCTGTTGCTGCCGGGTGAGGCGGCCTCGGGCATCGGGTCGATCGCCGGCATTTCGGAGATCGCCCGCGAGGCTTTCGGCGGACAGCCGCCGGCCGGCCAGCAGCGGCGCGGCAGCGTGCCCACGACCGGCCAGGGCAGCTGAGGGTTCAGGCGATGGACCAGTTCTTCCCCATGCTCGGCATGTGGACGTGGTTCGTGGCGGCGGGCCTTCTGATGCTGCTCGAACTGTTCTCGCCCGGCGTGTTCTTCCTGTGGCTCGGCATCGCCGCCGCGCTTACCGGGATTGCGGACGGCCTGCTGGACCTGCCATGGCAGGCCGAACTTCTGCTGTTTGCGGGGCTGTCGGCCGTTTCCGTTTATGCCGGCAGCCGGATCTATCGGGGGCCGCCCATGGACCCCACCGACTACCCTTACCTCAACCGCCGCCAGATGGGTTCTGGCGGCCGCAGCTTCACGCTGCGCGAGCCCATTGTGAACGGACGCGGCAGGCTTTCCGTCGAAGACACGGTTTGGGAAATCGAAGGCCCGGACCTGGCGGCGGGCACCCGCGTCACGGTGACGGCTGTGCGCAACATGAGCCTAATTGTGGCTGCCGCCGAATAGGGCTCAGATCAGGCCTGCCCGCAGCAGATCGTGGATGTGAATGAGGCCCACCGGGCGCTCCCCGCCGTCGATCACGAACAGGCTGGTGATCTTGAGGCTGTTGAGCTGCTCCAGTGCCTCCGAGGCGAGCGCGTCGGAGGTGATGGTTTTGGGCGTACGGGTCATCACCGCGCCGGCCGCGCGGTCGAGCAGATCGGCCGACATGTTCCGCCGCAGGTCACCATCGGTGATGATGCCAATGAGGCGGCCCTCTTCGTCGACAACGCCAAAACAGCCATAGCTTCGCGCGGTCATGGCGATCAGCACATCGGCCATCGCCATGTCCGCCGTGCCGAGCGGCAGTTCTTCACGCTGGCGCATCAGGTCGCGCACATGCTTGAGCTGTGCCCCCAGCTTGCCGCCGGGGTGGAACTTGCGAAAATCATGGGCGCTGAAGCCCTTGTCCTCGAGCAGTGCGATGGCCAGCGCATCGCCCAGCGCCAGTTGCAGAAGCGTCGAGGTCGTGGGCGCCAGACCATTGGGGCAGGCCTCGCGGGCCCGCGGCAAGGGCAGCACGATGTCCGCCTCCTTGCCGAGCGTGCTGTCCGGCGCGGCGGTGACGGCGATCAGCGGCACGGCGAAGCGGCGCGAATAGGTGAGGATGTCGCGCAGTTCGGGCGATTCGCCGGAATTGGAAATCATGATCACCACGTCGTCGCCGGTGATCATGCCGAGGGCGCCGTGGCTCGCCTCGGCGGGATGAACGAAGCTCGCCGGGGTTCCCGTGGAGGCCAGTGTGGCGGCAATCTTGCGGGCGATGTGGCCGCTCTTGCCCATGCCGGCCAGCACGACGCGGCCCTTCGACTTCCGGATCAATTCAACCGCCCGCGCGAAACCATCGCCCAAAGACCCTTCCAGGGCGGCGATCAGCTGCTGCAGGCCTTCGGCCTCGGTGAGCAGCGCCTTGCGGGCAGCCGCCCGCCATGGGGCGCCCAGCGGAACGGGGTTCAGGGATTGGCGGTTTGACATGGGCGTCTCTTAGCCCTTTCCGGCCGTTGGCGCAAAGTCAGCGCTGATGACCGCCAGCCGCGAGAATCCGCTCCAGTGCCGCGCGGAAGGCGGGGCCGATATCGGCCCGGTCAAGCCCGAAGGCGACGTTGGCGGCCAGGAAGCCCACCTTGTCGCCACAGTCATAAGTGGTGCCCCGGTAGCGCAACCCGTGAAACGGCTGGTTGGCCATCAGCCGGATCATGGCGTCGGTGATCTGGATCTCGCCGCCTGCCCCAGCCTTCTGTTTCCCGATCTCGGCGAAGATCTCCGGCTGCAGGATGTAGCGCCCGGAAATGATCAGGTTCGAGGGTGCGGCTTCGCGGCTCTTCGGCTTTTCAACCATGCTGGTGACGGTGAAGGCATTGTCGTGCCAGTCGCGGGCACCCACCACGCCATAGCGGCTCACCTGCTCCCAGGGCACCTCCTCGACGGCCAGCACATTGCCGCCCCCCCTGGCCTCGTAGACGTCGATCATCTGACGGAGGCAGCTGGGCCTGGCGTGCATCACCATGTCTGGAAGTATCAGGGCAAAGGGCTCATCGCCCACGATGTGGCGCGCGCACCACACGGCATGGCCAAGCCCGAGCGGCTCCTGCTGGCGGGTGAAACTGGCGTGTCCGGGACGGGGCACCGTGTCTTCCAGGCGTTCGATCTCCGCCTGCCGGCCGCGTTCCCTGAGCACGACCTCGAGCTCGAAAGCGCGGTCGAAATGATCCTCGATCACCGACTTGTTGCGCCCCGTGACGAACACGAAATGCTCGATCCCCGCCTCGCGGGCCTCGTCGACCGCGATCTGCACCAGCGGCCGGTCGACCACGGTCAGCATTTCCTTGGGCATCGCCTTGGTCGCAGGGAGGAAACGGGTACCGAGCCCGGCCACCGGAAACACCGCCGTCTTGATTGGCCGCACCATGCCCGACCTCTTTCCGCCAGAATTTTTGTGTCTTGGTGATTCGATTACAATCTGCGCTACAGACTAGCCAAAGGCGAATCGAAAGACCATTCTGGTACCCGGAGGTGCGGGCTACATCGGGAGCCACAAGGTGCTGGCGCTGGGCGAGGACGGCGAGGAGGCCGTGGTGCTGGACAATCTCTCCACCGGCTTCTGGTGGGCGCTGCCACGCGATGCACGGCTCGTCGAGGGCGACATCGGCGACGAGGCCCTGCTCGACCGGCTGATGGCCGAGCACCGCTTCGACGCCGTCATTCATTTCGCGGGCTCGATCGTGGTGCCCGAGTCGGTGACGGACCCCCTGGGTTACTACCTCAACAACACCGTGAAATCACGCACCCTGCTGAGCGCCGCGGTGCGGGCGGCAATTCCCCGCTTCGTCTTCTCCTCGACCGCCGCCGTTTACGGCAATCCCGGGTCGCTGCCGGTGTTCGAGGATGCGGCTCTTGCGCCGGTCTCGCCCTATGGCCGCTCAAAGCTGATGACCGAGTGGATGCTGCAAGACGTCCATGCCGCGCATGGGATGCAATATGTGGCGCTCCGCTATTTCAACGTCGCGGGTGCGGACCCCAGCGGCCGTACCGGACAGTCGACTCCGCGCGCCACCCATCTCATCAAGGTCGCCTGTCAGACAGCGCTGGGCCAGCGCGGCGAACTCGAGATCTTCGGCACCGATTACCAGACGCCCGATGGCACCTGCCTGCGTGACTATATCCATGTGAGCGACCTGGTCGCGGCGCACATGGACGGGCTGGCGCATCTGCGGCGCGGTGGTGAGAGCGGCGTCTTCAACTGCGGCTATGGCAAGGGCTATTCGGTGCGCGAGGTGATCCGCGCGGTGGAGAAGGCGGCCGGCGCGCCGCTTGCCGTGCGCAACTCGCCGCGCCGGGCGGGCGATCCGGCGGCCATCGTCGCGGGTGCCGCCCGGGTGCGGGAGGTCTTGGGCTGGCAACCCAGATATGACAATCTCGACCTGATCGTGGAATCAGCGCTCGGCTGGGAGCGCAAGCTGGCCCAGCGCAATTCGCCCACAGCCGGATGAACCCCCGTGGATAGATGCTCCATCATGAACCGCCGCTCTTTCGCAGCTCTTCTGGCGCTGGCGCCGCTGCTGCCGCGCCCAGCCCTTGCCGACCCGAAGTTCGAGGCCTTCATCCAGAACAGCCTGTGGCCGCGCGCCAAGGCGGCGGGCATCCCGCGGGAGCTTTTCGACCGCGCGTTCAAGGGCATCACCGACCCCGATCCCGCCGTTCTGAAACTGGCGGCCAACCAGCCGGAATTCACCTCGACCACGGGTGACTATCTCTCCAAGGCAGTGACGCCCATCCGCATCTCAACTGGGAAAACCAAGAAGGCCGAGGAGGAGGCGCTGCTCTCGGCGATCGAGAAGAAATATGGCGTCGACCGGCACATCCTGCTCGGCATCTGGGGCATGGAGTCCAATTTCGGCAAGGACAAGGGCTCGATGAGCGTCATCCGCTCGCTGGCCACGCTTGCCTATACCGGCCGCCGCAAGGCCTATGGCAACGCCCAGCTGATCGCCGCGCTGAAAATCCTCCAGAAAGGTGCTGCCAAACCGGAGGATTTCAAGGGGTCATGGGCCGCCGCCATGGGCCATACGCAGTTCATTCCCACCTCCTACCTCTCCTATGCGGTGGACTGGACCGGCGACGGCGCGAAGGACATCTGGAATTCGCGGCAGGACGCGCTCGCGTCCACCGCCAACTACCTTGCCAAGGCCGGCTGGAAATCCGACCGTCCGTGGGGTTGGGAGGTAACGCTGCCGAAGGACTTCGACGTGGCGCTGATCGGCCGCAGCAAGTGGCGCAGCGTCGCGGCCTGGGAAAAGCTTGGCGTGAAGCGGGCCGATGGCCAGAAGTTCGGATCGCGCGATGCGGAAGCC
The DNA here is from genome assembly GCA_036826695.1 of Aestuariivirga sp. Taxonomy (GTDB): domain Bacteria; phylum Pseudomonadota; class Alphaproteobacteria; order Rhizobiales; family Aestuariivirgaceae; genus Aestuariivirga. Next base: position 3,416 of record DAISVW010000095.1, on the reverse strand, counting down.
TTCGTCATGGTGCCGCAGGGGGTGAACGGCCCGCGCTTCCTGGTGACCGGAAATTTCCTCGCCATCATGGATTACAATATCTCGCATTCCTATGCGCTGGCGGTGGGGCATCTCGCAGACCGCATCCGCGGCATGGAGCCGTTTCAGGCGGCCTGGCCGTCGGTCGATTTCGGGCTCAGCTTCGAGCAGCGCGTGGAACTCCAGAAACGGCTCAACGCCATGGGCTTCAAGACCGGCGGCAGCGATGGCCGCTTCGGGGCCCGCACCTATGAGGCGATCATCGCCTACCAGGCGAAGTCCGGCTTGCCGCTTGACGGGCGGCCTTCCCTCAAGCTGCTCGAACACATGCGGAAGAACGGCTGACGATGCGCGGGGCGGCGCTCGGTCTCGGTTTTCTCCTCTTGGCGGCTTCCGCCATGGCGCAAACAGCGGATCAGCCGATCATGGGATCGTCGGGCATGGGTGAGACCGCCGCGCCCGCCACCGCCGCAGAGGCCGAACCGCGCCAGGTTCTTGTGCTGGGCGACAGCCTTGGCGGCGGGCTGGGTGCTGGCCTGCTGCGCGCGGCAGAGACTGATCCGGGTCTTGATGTGGTCTCGCGCTTCAACGAAGAGTCAGGGCTGGCGCGGCCCGAAGTCTATGACTGGGCTGCAACCGTGCCGAAGATCCTCGAGGGCGGCTCCTTTGATGTGATCGTGGTGATGCTGGGCGCCAATGACCGCCAGGTGATCCGGGATGGCGAGGAACGCCTTGCCTTCGGCAGCGAGGGCTGGGCCGCCGCCTATCGGAAGCAGGTCGACCGGCTGCTCAGCCAGCTGCAGGCCTCTGGCGCGCGCGTCATCTGGGTGTCCTTGCCACCCATGAACGAGCCCGATTACGACAGCGCGGTCCGCGCCATCACGGCGCTTCAGCGCGAGCGCGTGGAGGCCAGCGGCATGACTTTTCTCGATATCAGGCCACAGCTTTCGGGTGCTGATGGCGGCTTTGCCGAAACCGTCAAGGATGCCGGAGGAGTGGAGGTGCGGGTGCGCGGCCGCGACGGCATTTCATTCTTCAAGGCGGGCAACAATCTGATGGCGCAGCTGGTTCTGGCGGCAATCGAGAGTGCCGCGCCAGCGGCAGCCGCCAGCGCCGCCGCCGTCGCTCCTGAAGACGCAGGCGTGCTGCACAATGTGCCGGTGTTCGGCCGCGCCTTGCCCGACGGCGGCTACTATACGGTTCAGCCCGAGGGCGTCACGGCCAACGCGATGCTGCTGGCATCGGCCGGGCTGGCGCCGGAAGCAGCGCTGAAGACACTGCGCGACGCATCGCTGCCCGGCAGTGGCGCTGAGAAACTGTTCAGGCTCGGATTGCCACCGGCCGCGCCACGCGGCCGCGCCGACGACTTCGCTGTTCCGCCAGCCGCTGCTCCGTAATCAGCGCGGCAGGGTGGTTTCGCCCATCAGATACTCGTCCACCGCGCGCGCCGCCTGGCGGCCTTCGCGGATCGCCCAGACGACCAGCGACTGGCCGCGGCGCATGTCGCCGGCCGAGAACACTTTGGGCACCGACGTCTTGTAGTTCGCCACATTGGCTTCGACATTGCCGCGCCCATCGAGCCTGACGCCCAGCGCCTTGACCATGCCGTCATGCACCGGGTGGACGAAGCCCATCGCCAGCAGCACGAGGTCGGCCTTGAGCTCGAACTCGCTGCCCGGCAATTCCATCATGGCGGCGTCGACCTTCACGCAGTGAAGTTTCTTCACTTCGCCATTCTCGCCCGTAAAGGCCTTGGTCATCACCGAGAAATCGCGTTCCGCGCCTTCCATGTGCGAGGACGACGTGCGCAGCTTGAGCGGCCAGTTCGGCCAGGTGAGCAGCTTGTTTTCCTTCTCGGGCGGTTTCGGCATCACCTCGAGCTGGGTCACCGACAGCGCGCCCTGGCGCACGGACGTGCCGATGCAGTCAGAGCCCGTGTCGCCGCCGCCGATCACCACCACGTGCTTCTCCGCCGCCAGAACCGGGCGGTTGTCGAGTGGCGGCTCCTTGGAAACGCGGCGGTTCTGCTGCGGCAGGAAGTCCATGGCGAAGTGAATGCCGGCGAGGTCGCGGCCCGGGATCGGCAGGTCGCGCGGCTTCTCGGACCCCCCCGCCCACCCCACCGCGACGAAGCATCCGAGGCGTTGCAGAGCGTCCTGGGTGCCGCACATAAGCACGCCGTAATGGAATGTGACGCCCTCAAGCTCCATCACCGCGGTGCGGCGGTCGATCAGGTGCTTTTCCATCTTGAAGTCAGGAATGCCGTAGCGAAGGAGGCCGCCGGCCCTGCCGTTCTTCTCGAACACATGCACGTTGTGGCCGGCCCGCGCCAGCTGCTGGGCGGCGGCAAGGCCAGCCGGGCCGGAACCGATCACCGCCACTTTTTTGCCGGTCTTGCCGCGGTAGGACTCGGGCTTGATCCATCCGTTCTCCCAGGCCTTGTCGACGATCGCGCATTCGATGGTCTTGATGGTGACCGGCGTATCCTCGAGGTTCAGCGTGCAGGAGGCCTCGCAGGGCGCGGGGCAAACGCGGCCGGTGAATTCCGGAAAATTATTCGTCGAATGGAGATTGCGCGAGGCCTCCTCCCAGTCGCCGAGATAGACGAGGTCGTTCCAGTCCGGGATCTGGTTGTTGACCGGGCAGCCGTTGTGGCAATAGGGAATGCCGCAATTCATGCAGCGCGCCGCCTGGCTCTTCACGCTTTCCTCGGAAAGCGGAATCACGAATTCCTTGTAATTGCGCACACGGTCGGCCGCCGGGGTGTATTTCCGGTCCTGCCGCTCGATCTCGAGGAAACCCGTTACCTTGCCCATCTCACGCACTCCTCTTGACGCCGATCGTCATGCCGTCGCTGTGCTTCTGCGCGGCTTCCAGTTCCTGAAGCGCGCGGGCATATTCCACCGGCATCACCTTCACGAATTTCGGCAGGAAGCTCGCCCAGTTGTCAAGGATCGTCCGGGCGCGCGATGAGCCCGTGTAGCGCAGGTGCCGCGACAACAGCTCCCACACGCGCTCCGCGTCGCGCCGGTCCATGTGCGAGGTGACGTCGACCAGACCATGGTTGTGCAGGTCGCCCGCCGCGTGGTGCAGCTTCTCGCGGGTCGCCTCCTCGGCCGGAACCGGCTGCAGGTCGACCATGGCCAGGTTGCAGCGCCTGGCGAAATCGCCGGCCTCGTCCAGCACATAGGCAACGCCGCCGGACATGCCGGCCGCGAAGTTGCGCCCGGTCTCGCCGATCACCAGCACGCAGCCGCCGGTCATGTATTCGCAGCCATGGTCGCCCACGCCTTCGACCACCGCCACGGCGCCGGAATTCCTCACCGCGAAACGCTCGCCCGCCACGCCGCGGAAATAGCACTCGCCGGCGATCGCGCCGTAGAGCACGGTGTTGCCGA
>DAISVW010000094.1:0-8023 GCA_036826695.1 Aestuariivirga sp. | reverse complement strand
CATTCGTCGAGAAGAAGGTGAGCGACTGCGCATAGACGCGGGCCTTGCTGGAGGTGGGCTGCGGCAGGCGCGCCATGATCACTTCGGACGTGGTGTAGCCGATCACCAGATTGTCAGCGAGGTCCTTGGCGACCTGATAGCGCTTCTCTTCGTTCTGGAGATCGCGCACCCGCTCGTCGCGGGCCATTTCCAGCTTCGCCCGTTCGGATGCCTGATCGCCCTTGTAGGCCTCCACCGTCGCATTGGCGGAATTGAGCGCCTGCTTGGCGCTGGCCAGCTTTTTCTCGGCGACCTCGAGCACTTCGAGGGCATGGACCTGCGCCTGCTTCAGGGCGCCGCGGAAATCGGCATAGGCGTTGAAAATGCGGTGCTCGCGGTCGAGCTGATCCTTGGTGTCGCGGGCGACGCCGAGATAGGTGCGGCGGATGTGGTCGAAGCGGTCGGCGATGTCGCCGCGGCGGACCTTCATCCAGACGTTCGACAGCCGCTCCCTCGCGCTGAGCCTGCCGTCTTCCATCTGGTCCACCATCGACTTGGCGTCGTCGCGGATCGAATTGAAACTGTCGGTGATTTCCTCATAGCGCGTGCCGATCGACATCGACGCCACTTCGCTGCGCACCACGTCGTTGAACACCGAGGCCTGGTTCAGCGTGCGCGAGATGATGGCGATCTTGTCGGGAGCGAGATCGGTGATGCTTTCGAGCAGGCTGGTGATCGGCGCCTGTTCGGTCATCGAGGGAAGCAGACCCATGTCGCGCAACGAGGCCATGGCGCGGTCGAGATACTTGAGGGCGGAGGCCGTGCTGACCGGGCCCAGGCTTTGGGAAACAGGATTTGATGGGTTGCTCATGATGTCACGCAGGCTGCTTGTTTGGGTTCAGGATGACGGTCTTGCCGCAGGAGACAGCCTCCACCGCGCAACATGCTGCGCGATGGAGGCCTTTGTCGGAGGTTAAAGCGGCGTTCAGGCCTTGGCCATGGCTTCGATCTTGCCGACCAGATCGTCAAGCGTGGGCTTCACCACGTCACCGACGCCCGGAATGGCGACGACCTTGCCAACCAGTTCCTTCAGCACCGGGAGCGCGGCGGTGATCAGCGCGCCAAACGCCGTCTTCTGGGCGGCGGACAGCTTGCCGATTACGCCCGACATGCCGTCGACGGTCTTCACGGCCTCCTGGAGCTTGGGCAGCGCGGCCTGCGCCGAGGCAGCGTCCGTGATGCCGCCCAGCGTGGTCTTGAGGCCATCGAAGACCGACGTCACCTGGGCGCCGATGTCGACGCCGTCAATGGTGAGGCTGGTGGCGGCTGGCGTCGTGATGGCGTCCGTTGCCACGTGAGAGCGGTTGCCGAGGAAGTACCAGAGGGCAGCCGCGAGGATCAGCAGCGGAATGAGCCACATCAGCCAGTTGGTGCCCTTCTTGGCGGCCTGATGGGTGGCTGCGTTCACCGTGCGGGCGGCGTCATTGGCAACGTGGCTCGCCTGACGGGCGGCGTCATTGGCTACGTTACCCGCCTTGCGGGCAGCAGCACTTGCGGCACCGCGCGCCTTGCGGGCCGCGTCGCTGGCCACGTTGCCGGCCTGACGGGCGGCATCACCGACGGCCCCGCTCATGGCCGCACGGGCGGCGTCGATGCGGCGGACCTGGCTGGCGAGGTCGGAGCCCAGCAGGCCGGCGCCAGACAGCAGGCCGCCGAGGCCCGCGGGCATCGCCGAGGCGATGTTTTCCTGCTGCGAACTCAGGAGGCCAGCCAGCGACGAGGCGTTCAAGCCATCCCCGGAAACCGACTTGGCAAGCTGACCCATGGCCAGCTGCCCGGCCATCGAAACGATCGACGAGGAGGCACTGTCGCTGACACCGGCCTGCTTGGCGATCGCGCCAGTGAGGCCGGACAGCGCATTGTCTCCCAGCAGGGAGCCGAGGCTGCCCAGCCCGCCCTGAATGAGCTTGTCGGCGCCAGCTCCGCCGAGCGTCTTGGCGAGATTGGACAGCTGGCTCGTGTCGGTCTTCGACACCGCGTCGAACAGTTCGCGGGCGCCGGTCTCTGTCGAGGCTTTGTTTCCGAAGGCAGCCAGAACGCCGGGAACCGCGGCCATCAAGGCCGTCTTCGCTGTGGCGCTGTTCAGGCCGAGCATCGCTGCCAGCTTGTCGATGATCGCGGGCGCGACCATACCGACGATTGAATTCACAATGTTAAAGGCCATGTCTTCCCCGTTCTCCGTGTTTGACCAACCAGACCTGGTTGAGTAGCTGCCGACTTGGTCATGATGGATGATCATGACCTATTTGGTTTTGTTACACCCGATGTGGCGTGAGCAAATGCCCACGACGATGCAATTTTAGGCAAATTGCACTGCACTGTAAACAATTTTTGATTGTCCCTCTCTCAGGATGCGCCCTGCATACGGCTTCTCCGCCGTTTCGGGCACATCAGTAAGTACTCCTCACAGTCGTCCATGAAGGTCCAATGACATCGCGCGTCGATCTACAAGCGGAGGGGAGGCGCTCGCTGGCCCTTGCTTGGGTCTATTCATCCGTGTAAACACCGATCAAACTGAGACACAGTTCTGGAACAAAGGGGGGTTTTCAATGGCAACCACAGCAACAGGCCCGGGCACGACCCGGTCGCGGCCGATGACCGCCGAAGAGAAGAAGGTGATCGTCGCCTCCTCGGCCGGCACCATCTTCGAGTGGTATGATTTCTATCTCTACGGGTCGCTTGCGGCCATCATCGGCGCGCAGTTCTTCACGGCGTTTCCCGAGGCGACGCGCAACGTGTTCGCCCTGCTGGCCTTCGCGGCGGGCTTCATCGTCCGGCCGCTGGGCGCCTTGTTCTTCGGCATGCTGGGCGATCTCGTCGGGCGCAAATACACCTTCCTGATGACCATCCTGATCATGGGCGTCTCGACCTTCCTCGTGGGCCTCCTGCCGAATTACAACACCTGGGGTGCCGCTGCGCCGATCATCCTGATCGCGCTGCGCATGGCTCAGGGCCTGGCGCTCGGCGGCGAATATGGCGGCGCGGCCATCTATGTCGCCGAACACGCCCCGCCCGACCGGCGCGGCTATTACACGTCCTTCATCCAGACCACGGCGACGCTCGGCCTTCTCCTGTCGCTGATCGTGATCCTCGTGGTGCAGGGCTATGTGAACGCCAACTATCCCGAGACGGCATTGCTCGACGCCGCTGGCGCCGCGGTGCTGAACCCCGATGGCACGCCGCAGATGATCAAGGCCTTCAACGCCTGGGGCTGGCGCATTCCCTTCCTCGGCTCGATCGTGCTCTTGCTGATCTCGCTCTATATCCGGCTGCAGATGAACGAGTCGCCCGCCTTCAAGCGCATGAAGGAAGAGGGTTCCGCTTCCAAGGCGCCGCTGCGCGAAGCCTTCGGCAACTGGCGCAACGGCAAGATCGCCCTGATCGCGCTTCTGGGTCTCGTCGCCGGCCAGGCGGTCGTCTGGTACACGGGCCAGTTCTACGCGTTGTTCTTCCTGCAGAACGTGATCAAGCTCGACAGCTTCACGGCCAACGTGCTGGTGGCCTGGTCGCTGATCCTCGGCACCGCCGGCTTCCTGTTCTTTGGTTCGCTGTCAGACCGGATCGGCCGCAAGCCGATCATCCTGGCCGGCTGCCTGATCGCCGCGCTCAGCTATATGCCGGTGTTCAAGTTGCTGACCAGCGTGGCCAATCCGGTGCTCTACGCGGCCCAGCAGACGCCGGTGACGGTCTCCGTCGATCCCGCTGACTGCTCGTTCCAGTTCAATCCGACGGGCACCCTCAAGTTCACCAACTCCTGCGATGTGGCCAAGGCCCAGCTGCAGCGCCTGTCGGTGAACTATTCGACGGTGGCTGCTCCGGCGGGCAGCGTCGCCGAGATCAAGGTCGGCGAGACGTCCATCCCGGCCTTCAACGCCGCCGCCAACGCCGCCGCCATCAAGGCGGCAACGGAAGCGCTGACGGCCGCCAAGGCGGGAACCGACCAGGCGGCGATCGATGCGGCCCAGGCGGCGCTCGACAAGGAGAAGGCCGTGAAACCGGGCTTCGAGAAGGCGCTCAACGAGGCTCTGAAGGCGGCGGGCTATCCGCTTGTCGCCGCCGACAACACGTCGATCGCCAAGGCTTCCAACTTCCTGGATATCTTCACCAGTCAGAAGCTGTCGATCGTGGCGATTCTCACCTACCTCATCATTCTGGTGACCATGGTGTATGGCCCGATCGCCGCAGCACTCGTCGAACTCTATCCGACGCGCATCCGCTACTCCGGCCTGTCGCTGCCCTATCACATCGGCAACGGCTGGTTCGGCGGCCTGATGCCCGCCACCGCCTTCGCGATCTCGGCGCAGACCGGCAACATCTATTCCGGTCTGTGGTATGCGATCATCATCGCCCTGATGACGGTGGTGATCGGCGCCATCTTCGTGCCGGGCGGCACCCACAAGAAGGACATCTTCGCCGACGATCTGCGGCGCTGATTGATCCTGCGACTTGAATCGCGGCGGGCCGGGGCTTTCCCGGCCCGTTGCTTGTGGTCAGGACTTCGCTTTGACGATGGCCTGCCAGGCCAGCCAGAAGACCGCCACGATCACCGCGTTGCCGCCGCGCCCGGTTGCCATCGCCAGCCATTGCGGCACGCCGGGGGCTGGCATGGTGGATGGAATGATCACCGCCACGAACACGATGCCGGCCAGCAACGGCAGCAGCACGCCGGTCTGCGGCCGGGTGCGCCAGGTCGTATAGATCAGCGCCGCCAGGAGGCCGAGGCGGAAGACATCGGTGAATTGTTGCACCAGCAGGGCCGAGACAGTCATGCGGGGGGTTCCGGTTGGATCGGCTTTTCTTATCAACCTCATCGCCAAACACAAGCCGGGCCGTGACATGGCCGCATCACGAAGCCAGGGTGCCTGTTCCCTGCGGAGGCGCGATGTGCTGATCTCTGCATGATGCGCATCGCCCTGCTCTCCGATGTCCATGCGAACCTGCCCGCGCTCGAAGCCTGCCTCGCGGCGGCGGCGCGTCTCGAGGCGGAGGGGCTCGCCTTTCTCGGCGATCTGGTGGGCTATGGGCCAGATCCTGAAGCGGTCATCAACCGGGTGCGGCCATTGGCCGAGGCGGGCGCCATTGCGGTGCTCGGCAACCATGATCTCGCGGTACTGAAGCCAACGAAGAATATGAATGCCGCAGCCGCCTTGGCATTGGCCTGGACTCGCACGCAGATCAGCGAAGCCTCCGCCGCCTTTCTGGCGCGTCTGCCGTTCGAGCTTCGTCTGGACGATCTGTTGTTCGTGCATGCCGATGCCTCCGACCCGGCGGCCTGGCATTATGTGACCGATGCCGCGGCGGCGCGGGCCAGCCTGGCGCACGGCTCCGCCCGTGTCACCTTCTGCGGGCATGTGCATGTGCCCGCGCTCTATTGCCTGACAGCCACCGGCAAGATCGTCTCGCATGCTCCGGCCGGCGGCGTTGCCATGCCGCTGCTGGCGCAGCGCCGGTGGCTGGCGGTTCTGGGCGCGGTGGGCCAGCCGCGCGATGGCAATCCGGCAGCGTCATTCGCCATCTATGATACCGCCACGCGCACGCTCACCTATCGTCGCGTACCCTATGACGTTGAAAGCGTGGCGCAGCGCATCCGCGCCCTGGGCCTGCCGGACTCCCTGGCGGAGCGGCTTCTGGAGGGGCGCTGAGTGGTCAAGGGCAAGCTCACTATCGGCGCCGTGCTCGACGGGTTTCGAATCGACAAGCTCACCCATGCCGGCGGCATGGCGCATCTGTGGAGCGTCACCCGCGAGGCCGACGGCGCCGGATTCCTGATGAAGACGCCCGTCGTCTATGAGGGCGAGGACCCCGCCGCCATCGTCAGCTTCGAGATGGAGCAGATGATCATGCCGCGCCTCATGGGTCCGCATGTGCCCCGCCACATCGCCAACGGCGATTTCGCCACGCAGCCCTATATCGTCATGGAGCAGCTTCCCGGTGACACGCTGCTGCCGCAGCTGCAATCGCTGCCGCTTGGCGTCGACAAGGTGGCGGCGCTCGGCGCGGCGGTCGCTGATGCGCTGGTCTCGCTGCATGGCCAGGGTGTGGTCCATCTCGATGTGAAGCCGTCGAACATCATGTTCCGCCCGGCGGGCGAGGCGGTGCTGATCGATTATGGCCTCGCTCATCACCGCGATCTGCCAGACCTCATGCAGCAGGAGTTCCGGCTGCCCTATGGCACCGCGCCCTATATGGCGCCGGAACAGGTGCTGGGCATCCGGAGCGATCCGCGCAGCGATATCTTCGCGCTGGGCGCGCTCCTGTATTTCTTCGCCACCGGCACGCGGCCGTTCGGTGATCCACAGACGCTCAAGGGCCTGAAGCAGCGGCTGTGGCGCGATCCGGCGCCGCCCCGCAAGCTCAACCCGGCGCTGCCGCCGTGGTTCCAGGAAATCGTGCTGCGCTGCCTCGAGGTTAAGGCCTCGCGCCGCTATCCCACGGCGGCGCAGCTTGCCCATGATCTGCGCCATCCGGACCAGGTGACGCTCACGGCGCGGGCGGAAAAGCGCGAGAAAGACGGCTTCTTCGCGGTGCTCAGGCGCAAGGGCGAGCCCGAAATGAGCCTCATCGACCGTCCGCCGCCGCGCCGGGCGGAAGCCTCCGATGCGCCGATCGTCATGGTGGCGGTGAACCTCGACGACATGACGCCGGAACTGGCCGAGAAACTCCGCCGTACAGCGCTCCGCATTCTGGAGCGTTCGCCACAGGCCCGGCTTGCGGTGCTCAATGTGCAGAAGCTCAACCGCATCGCGCTGGACCAGACGCTGGATGCGGAGGGCAACAACAAGCATGTGCAGCGCCTCGTCGCGCTGAAGGACTGGGCACGGCCCCTGCAGATCGAAGACGGACAGGCGACGTTTCACGTGCTCGAGGCGGTGGACCCGGCGGACGCCATTCTGGACTATGCGCGCCTCAACAACGTCGATCACATCGTCATGGGCGCGCGCGCCAGTTCCGTGATGCGGAAGCTCCTCGGCAGCGTCTCGGCCAGAGTTGCGGCGGAGGCGCCCTGCAGCGTGACGGTAACGCGAAACCGTCAGTACACAGAGGAATAACCGGTAGCTTGAACGCCAAAAAACAAAGGACCGGGAAACCCGGTCCTCCGCCAGATCGATATGCCCGAGACTTATTCGGCCGCCGGTTCGGCGGCGGCCGCCGGGGCGAGGCCCATGGCCTTCTGCTTCTCGGCGATGCGCGCCGACTTGCCGGTGCGGCCGCGCAGGTAATAGAGCTTGGCGCGGCGCACCTTGCCGCGGCGCACCACCTTGATCGAGTCGATCATCGGCGAATAGACCGGGAACACGCGCTCGACGCCCTCGCCATAGGAAATCTTGCGGACCGTGAAATTCTCGTTGAGGCCGCCGCCGGCGCGGGCGATGCACACGCCCTCATAGGCCTGCACGCGCGAGCGGTCGCCTTCCTTGACCTTCACATTGACGATGACAGGGTCGCCAGGGCCGAATTCCGGCACGGCGCTCTGGGCGGCCACAACTGCGGCCTGCTCTTTTTCGAGCTGAGCAATGATATCCATAACGTCTCTTCCTTACAGGGATGCGCGGCTATACCCTCAACCCACGGCGAAATCAAATCTTTCCCGCCTTGTAGGCCTGCCAAAGATCAGGCCGCCGCGCAGCCGTCAGCTCTTCGCGCCGCTCAGCCTTCCAGCGGGCGATGGCCTGATGGTCGCCCGAGAGAAGAATCTGAGGAATTTCAAGGCCTTCCCAACTATTTGGCTTGGTGTATTGCGGGTGTTCCAGAAGCCCGTCCTCGAAGCTCTCTTCGGCGCCTGAGGCTTCCTTCCCCATGACGCCGGGCAGCAGCCGCACCACCGCATCGAGCAGCACCATGGCCGCCGGTTCGCCGCCCGAGAGCACATAATCGCCCACCGACACTTCGCGGAGGCCCCGCGCCCCGATCACCCGTTCGTCCACCCCCTCGAAACGTCCGCACACGATGAGTCACCCGGGCCCCGCCGCCAGTTCCCGCACCA
>DAISVW010000093.1:0-8035 GCA_036826695.1 Aestuariivirga sp. | reverse complement strand
AAGCTCTGTGCGCCGGCCGGGTCACTTGTGAAGACGATGTAATGCGTCGTGTGTCGCGTATTTACGGCCGGACCGGTGGTTCCGTCCGTTTTTGTTGCCCCCTTGACCCTCGCGCGGCGCCACCCGATATCCCCGGTCGTTCAACATCATGAATGCGTGACGAGGGTGACATGGCCAATGATACCACGGCAACCGATGATGCCATTGCAGAAGGCGCCTCAACCTCCCATCCGTTTCAGGCGGAAGTCGCCAAGCTTCTGCAACTCATGGTGCATTCGGTCTATTCGGACCGCGACGTCTTCCTGCGTGAGCTGATTTCGAACGCCGCCGATGCGCTGGACAAGCTGCGCTATGCGGCCATTGCCGAACCTGGCCTCCTCGAAGGCGCCCCAGACCTGGCCATTACGATCACCCCGGACAAACACGGGAAGACCCTCACTGTCGCCGATAACGGCATCGGCATGAGCGAGCGGGAGCTGGTCGAGAACCTCGGCACCATCGCCAGGTCCGGAACGCAGGCCTTCGTCGAGGAGGTGAAGACGAAACAAGGCGATGTGCGGCTGATCGGCCAGTTCGGCGTCGGTTTCTACTCAGCTTTCATCGTCGCCAGCCGGGTCGATGTGATTTCGCGCCGCGCCGGGTCGGACCAAGCTTTCATGTGGTCGTCCGATGGAACTGGCAGTTTCACGGTATCGCCGGTTGTGTCCGCGCAGCGCGGCACGTCGATCATTCTGCATCTCAGGGATGACGCTCTGGAGTTCCTTGAGGACTGGAAGATCGAATCGGTGGTCCGCACTTATTCGGACCACATCGCCCACCCGATCATGCTGTCGATCGGCAATGAGACGGCGCGGCAGATCAATGCCGCCAATGCGATCTGGACAAGGCCCAAGGCGGAGATCACGCCAGAGCAGCACAAGGAATTTCTGGGCCATATCTCGGGGAACTACGCCGATCCCGCGCTCACCCTGCATTACCGCGCCGAAGGCCGGCATGAATACACGGTGCTGCTTTATGTGCCGGGCGAGCGCCCCTTCGACCTCTATGATCCGGAGCGGCGCGGCCGCCAGAAGCTCTATGTCAAGCGTGTCTACATCGCCGATGATGTGGAATTGCTGCCCGCCTACCTGCGCTTCGTGCGCGGCATCGTCGATTCCGAGGACATGCCGCTCAACATCTCGCGCGAGATGCTGCAGAACAATCCGCAGGTTGCGGCGATCCGCAAGGCGGTTACCAACAAGGTGCTGTCGGAAATCAAGAAGCTGGCGGAAACCGACGAAGCCGCCTTCCTCAAGCTGTGGCAGGTGTTCGGCCCGGTGATCAAGGAAGGCCTCTATGAGGACATGGAGCGCCGCGACCAGCTCTATGACATCGTGCGCTTCCGTTCGACCCTGGGCGAGGCGGTGAGCCTCAAGGACTATGTCTCCCGTCTCAAGGAGAACCAGACGGCGATCTACTACCTGACGGCGGAAGATGCCGCCAAGGCGGATGCCTCGCCGCAGCTCGAAGGCTACAGAGCGCGTGGCGTCGAAGTGCTGCTGCTGACCGATCCCGTCGATTCCTTCTGGGTGCGGACCGCGCTCGGTTTCGATGGCAAGCCGTTTAAATCGGTGACCCAGGGTGCGGCCGATCTCGACCTCATCAAGCGCCAGGACGAGGCGGGCGATGCCGGAACCGACGATGCGGCGACCGCGGTTCTGGCGGCGGCGCTGAAGCAGGCGCTGGGTGCCAGGGTAAAGGATGTGCGGGCCTCCAAACGGCTCACGGAAAGCGCGGTATGCCTCGTCAATGACAGCCAGATGGACCGCACCCTGGAAAAGCTCCTTTCCCGCCAGAAGGATTCCGGCGTCACCGTTTCGGCGCCGATCCTTGAAATCAATCCTTCGCATCCGCTGATCGAAGCGCTGGCCCTGCGGGTGAAGGCCTCCGGTGCCTCATCGGTGGAGGATGCGGCCTCACTGCTGCTCGATCAGGCCTTCATCAGCGCAGGCGAGCCGGTTCCCGACCCCGCCGCCATCGCCCGCCGCCTCACCTCGGTGATGAACCTCGCCTTCGCGCCGCCAAATGCCTGATCGCCGGGCTTGACCTTGCCCGGCAATTTGGCGAAAGCGGGCGCCAGAAAGACGGGAGAGACGGCATGAGCGATCTTCAGACTACCATCGAACAGGCCTGGGAAGGCCGCGACAAGATCAATCTTGGCACAAAGGGCCCGGTGCGCGACGCTGTTGGCGCTGCGCTGGAAATGCTCGACTCCGGCAAGGCACGGGTGGCGGAAAAGCGCGATGGCGGCTGGCACGTCAACCAATGGCTCAAGAAGGCGGTGCTGCTGTCGTTCCGCTTGAATGACATGAGCATGATCGCCGGTGGGCCGGGCGGCTCCTCCTGGTGGGACAAGGTACCGTCCAAGTTCGATGGCTGGGGCGAGAAGGAGTTTCGCGCCGCCGGCTTCCGGGCGGTGCCCAACTGCGTCGTGCGCAAGTCGGCCTATGTGGCGCCGGGCGCCATCCTGATGCCGTCCTTCGTCAATCTCGGCGCCTATGTTGACAGCGGCACCATGGTCGATACCTGGGTCACCGTCGGCTCCTGCGCCCAGATTGGCAAGAACGTGCATCTCTCGGGCGGCGTCGGGATCGGCGGCGTGCTGGAGCCGATGCAGGCCGGCCCGACCATCATCGAGGATAACTGCTTCATTGGCGCGCGCTCGGAAGTGGTCGAGGGCGTGGTGGTGGGCGAAGGCTCGGTGATCTCGATGGGCGTGTTCATCGGCCAGTCGACCAAGATCATCGAGCGCGAGACCGGCAAGGTGCATATGGGCAAGGTGCCGCCCTACTCAGTGGTGGTCTCGGGCTCGCTGCCGCAGAAGCCTTATGCGGATGGCTCGCCCGCGCCGTCGCTCTATTGCGCGGTGATCGTCAAGCGGGTGGACGAGAAGACCCGCTCCAAGACCTCGATCAACGAGTTGCTGCGGGATTGACCGGTCCCCCTTTCCCGCGGGCCGGGTCTCCGCCATAGTGGTATCGTCAATATCTGCGGGGCGGGGATGCCGACCCGGGAAGGAGCGAGCAATGGATTGGAAGTATCTCTTTACCAGCCTCGAGGGCCGGATCGGCCGCCAGAGTTACTGGATGGGCATTCTTGCGATCATGGCGATCAGTGCCATTTCCCTGATGGTCGACTTCCTGCTCGGAACCATCAGCGAACGCGGCTATGGCCTCGTCAGCAGCATCGTGGGCCTGATCATGATCTACCCGATGATCATGCTCTACGCGAAACGCTGGCATGACCGCGACAAGTCAGGCTGGTGGACGCTGATCTCGCTCATACCGCTCATTGGCGGGTTGTGGATGCTGATCGAGTGTGGGTTCCTTCGCGGCACCGCAGGGCCAAACAGGTTTGGGCCTGATCCGCTGGCCAGCTGATTGGCGCCGGCCGATTGCCCGACATGAAAAACACGCCGACTGATCCGGTTCCGATTCTCCAGGACCTGATCCGTTGCAGATCGGTAACGCCAGCCGAAGGCGGGGCGCTGGCCTTTCTCGAAAGATTTCTTTCGGCACGGGGGTTTTCCTGCCACCGCGTCATGTTCCGTGAACCGGGAACGCCAGATGTCGACAATCTGTTCGCCCGCATCGGTGAGGGCGCGCCGCATCTGTGCTTTGCCGGCCACACCGACGTGGTGCCGGAAGGTATTGCGGGAAGCTGGACGCATCCGCCGTTCGCCGCCGAGATCGCCAATGGCTTCATCTACGGCCGCGGCGCCACCGACATGAAAGGCCCGGTCGCCGCCTTTGCCGCGGCGGCGATCGACTATCTCCGGACGGCGGGGCCCCTGAAGGGCTCGCTCTCCTTCCTCATTACCGGCGACGAAGAAGGCCCCGCCATCAACGGCACCGTGAAGGTGTTGCAATGGATGCGGGAGAACGGCCATCTGCCCGACCATTGCATCGTCGGCGAACCCAGCTGCACGGATCGTCTCGGCGACACCATCAAGATCGGCCGCCGTGGTTCGGTGAGCTTCACGGTGAGCGTCGAGGGCAGGCAGGGCCATGCCGCCTATCCGCACAAGGCGGACAACCCGATCCCCAAGCTGGCCCGCTTCATCGATCGCATCGCGGCGGCCAGGCTCGATGATGGAAACGCGCATTTTGATCCGTCAACCCTGGCGGTGACCAGTTTCGATGTCGGCAATCCGGCGGCCAACGTCATCCCGGCGCGCGCCACTGCGAAGTTCAACATCCGCTTTTCGACCGAGCATGGCTTCGCCTCGCTCCGCGCCTGGGTTGATGGTGAGATCGCCGGGGTGCGTGAACAGATGGGCGGGCAATGGTCTGTGGTGGCCAGCGAGGGTGCTGATGCCTTCATCACCGAACCCGGTGCATTCGTGGCGCTCGTCAAGGACGCCGTGGAACGTGAGACCGGTATCGTCCCCAAACTCTCGACCAGCGGCGGCACGTCCGACGCGCGGTTCGTGAAGGACTATTGCCCGGTGCTGGAATTCGGCCCCACCAATGCGACCATCCACCAGACCGACGAACGGATCGCCATCGACGAGCTCCGCGCCACCCAGCGTGTCTATGGCCGGATCATCGGCGATTACTTCTCGGCCGGGTCGTAGCTCACCCGCAACAGATAGAGGCCCTCGGGCGGCGCCACGGGTCCGCAGGCGCTGCGGTCGCGCGCGTCGAGCGCGCGTTTGATGTCGCGCGCACGCCATTTCCCCTCGCCCACCAGCCGCAGCGAGCCCACCATGGAACGCACCTGGTTGTGGAGAAAGGAGCGCGCCTCGGCCCGGATCTCGATCAGTTCTCCATAACGCGCCACCTCGAAGCGATCGAGCGTCTTGACCGGCGATTGGGCCTGGCACTGGGCGGCGCGGAAGGTGGTGAAGTCATGCTTACCCACAAGCTCCCGGGCCGCCTCGTGCATGGCGTCTGCATCGAGATCAACGGGCAGCCACCAGACCTTGCCGCGGTCAAGCGCGGGAGGCGCCCGCCGGTTCAGGATACGGAACAGATAGAAGCGCCGGGTGGCAGAGAAACGGGCGTGGAAGTCCTCACGGGCTTCTTCCGCATCCAGCACGCTTACCGGGTGGCCGCGCAGGTTGCCGTTCAGCGCATTGCGGAGCTTGAACGGGTCCCAGGGCTTCGCCAGATCGACATGCGCCACCTGCGCCAGGGCATGCACGCCGGCATCGGTGCGCCCGGCGCCATGCACGGCCGCGGGTTCGCTATTGATGATCGCCACAGCCCGCTCGATGACGTCCTGCACGGAGCCGCCGCCCGCCTGTGACTGCCAGCCGGTGAACGGCCCGCCGTCATATTCGATGGTGAGCTTGTAACGCGGCATCACCGGGCCTCGGCACCTTTGGAAACCGGCCAGCCGCGCAGGAATTCTTCCGCCGTCATCGCGGCCTTGCCTTCGCGCTGCAGCTTGAACAGGCGGATGGCGCCTGATCCGCAGGCGATTTCCAGCCGGTCATCCAGAAAACTGCCGGGTGACCCGGCGCCGTCCGTCACCTCGCAGAGCAGCGCCTTGATCCGGTGGCCGTCGAGCATGAACCAGGCGCCGGGAAACGGCGAAAGCCCATGAATGTGGTTGCGGACCGTTTCGGCGCTCCTGGTGAAATCGATCCGCGCTTCGGCCTTCTCGATCTTCCGCGCATAGGTCACCCCATCGGCCGGTTGCGGCACGCAATCCATGACGGGCGAGGCCAGCGTTTCCACCATCAGCTGTGCCCCTAATTCCGCCAGCACATCGTGAAGCGATTGCGCCGTGGTATGCGGTGTAATGGCGACCCGGCCCAGCATGCATACCGGACCCGTGTCCAGCCCTTCCTCCATGCGCATGATGCTGACACCGGTCGTGGTGTCGCCCGCCATGATGGCACGCTGGATGGGCGCCGCACCCCGCCAGCGCGGCAGCAGCGAGGCGTGAACGTTGAAACAGCCGAGACGTGGCGCGTCGAGAACGGGCCTTGGCAGAAGCAATCCATAGGCGACAACCACCGCGGCATCGGTGCCGAGGCTGGCGAAGCGGGCCTGCTCCGCGGGATCTTTGAGGGACAACGGGGTACGCACCGCGATCCCCTGTGCTGTCGCATGGGCATGGACCGGCGATGGCCGCTCCGCCATGCCGCGACCAGCCGGGCGCGGCGGCTGCGAATAGACGCAGGCGATCTCGTGGCCAGCCTGTTCCAGGGACTTCAGCGTGGCGACCGCGAAGTCCGGCGTGCCCATGAACACAAGCCGCATTGCTCAGAGCTTTCCGAGCTTCTGGGCCTTCTGGAATTTCTTGAGCACCCGGTCACGCTTCAGCCGCGAGATGTGGTCGATGAACAGCACGCCGTTCAGATGGTCGATCTCGTGCTGCAGGCAGGTGGCCATCAGGCCGGACGCCTCGACCTCCCGGGGTTCGCCCTTGCGGTCCAGATAGCGTATCTTCACGTCCGCCGGCCTTGTCACCATCTCGTAAAACTCGGGGATCGAGAGGCAGCCCTCCTCATAATCGTTCTGCGCCTCGCTTGCCCAGATGACCTCGGGATTGGCGAGGAACATGGGCTTCTTCTCCTCTCCCTCTTTGGACAGGTCGATGACGATCAGGCGCAGCGGAACGCCGATCTGGATCGCTGCAAGCCCGATGCCCGGGGCGTGATACATGGTTTCCAGCATGTCGTCCCACAGCCGTGTTACGTGAGCGTCAACAGCCGCGACAGGCTTTGAAACCTGGCGGAGAATCTTCTCGTCGGGCAGCGTGACAATGGAAACCAGCGGCATGGCCGTCAGATAGTAGAGGGGCCGCCGGGGGTCAATCGAGGCCTTCGGCGTCAGTCATGCGGGCTGTTGCAGCGGTGGCGCTTCATGTCGTAGCCCATGAAGGTGTCGCTGGCCGGATCATAGCTGCGGTAGCGGGCCCTGCACCACGCTTCGTGAGACGACGTTCCGCCGTTCCGGAAGTCGCCATAGCGGTAGACCAGGAACGGCTTCTGGTACCAGTAACTCCCCGGCCTGACCACCATGGCCTTCTGCCGGGGCGCATAATCCATCCGCACTTTGCAATCATAGCGGCCGTCAGTGCAGTTCTTCTCGATCACATAGGGCTTCCAGATCTTGATCCGGCCAGGATCAGGGTTGCCGTAGGCATCGGATGCCATGGTGGCTGGCGAAAACGCCACTAGGCACGCCAGACCGGCCAAAGGGGCAAGCAATTTCCGCAGCATTCCTGGCTCTCCTCGGAGGGGTTTCGGTGAAAATCACCTGAGAGCAGAATGCTATGTCCAGCCGGCTTTGGCAAGCCACGGCGCTTGCCTTTTGTACCGCGGCCGCCCATATAACCGGCGGGAGGTTGGCGGCGGACGTGCCGCTCGCCAACCGGGTCAGGTCCGGAAGGAAGCAGCCCTAACGAGTAAGGAACGGGTTGCCCGTCCAGCCTCCCACTCAAGCCCGCCCAGTCCCCCCTGAAGCTGAACATGCTTTGACGGGGGCAACCAGGCCACAGTAAGCTGCGCCGCGGAAGCCCGCTCATGGACCAGACAGACAGCGGCGCGAACGCCACAGGCTATCGCGTCCTCGCCCGGAAGTACCGCCCGCGCACCTTCGCCGATCTGATCGGCCAGGAAGCCATGGTGCGTACACTCACCAACGCATTCGCCGCCGGCCGCATCGCGCAGGGCTTCATGCTGACAGGCGTGCGCGGCATCGGCAAGACGACGACCGCCCGTCTGATCGCCCGTGCCCTGAACTATGGCGACAAGCCCACCGTCGACATGCCGGACCCAGGCCCGCATTGCGAAGCTATCCTCGAATCCCGCCATATCGACGTCATCGAAATGGACGCCGCCTCCAACACCGGCGTCGACAACATGCGCGAGATCATCGACAGCGTGCGCTATGCGCCGGTGCAGGCCCGCTACAAGGTCTACATCATCGACGAAGTGCACATGCTCTCGAAGAGCGCCTTCAATGCCCTGCTCAAGACGCTGGAAGAGCCGCCGCCGCATGTGAAGTTCATCTTCGCCACGACCGAGATCAACAAGGTT
>DAISVW010000092.1:0-8053 GCA_036826695.1 Aestuariivirga sp. | reverse complement strand
GCAATCTCTGACGCCTACCGCAACTTGCTGTGTTCGCTGTCGGATCAGTAGAGAACTCTGGTCCGGGCGATTTATGTTGTCGACTTCGAGGCGCCGGTTCGAAGTCTCTCGTTCGACTGGACTGTAACGCCCAGCCCCGGGCTTTCTTATCAACGGGTTTTGCGGGACTCTGGATACTCCGATCGCAACTTGAAGATGACCTTTGAAGGATATTCTGGCTCATTTATGAATTTGTCCCAGTTGCTGCTGCTTTCTCCCGGATCATATCAATTTAGGGGAGAAGTGAGTTTTGGTGAAACCGGCTTGGTCGGTTTTGGCGATTCGGGGTTACCTTTGGATTTCAGCTTCCGGACCTATTGCCGGGATGGGGATGAGTTGCGTCTCATCGGAGAAACCGGGCCGCTTCCTCGCGCAAGGCAATGGCTTACATTTGAGAAGATGTTCCGTGTCCCCGCCGCGCGCTGCCAAACCCAACTCCTGAGACTTGAAGCCTTCGAGCAACCGACCAGCAATCAAGAGTTGACTGGAGAGATCTTGCTGGACAAGCTTTCAATTGACTTTGTTGAGGAATAGACTAATTATATGAGATCGATATGCAGGAGTCGTCCATGAACCGCAAAGCCGCTTCATTCATCATAGGCACTTTCCTTGTCGCTCTCGGAACCCCTGCTCATGCTGAGGCATCTTCGGCTCTTTGCTCAGGCGCTGCTGAAAGCATTCCCGCCGTAGTCCAGGCGACCACGGGCGCCGTATCCAAGGCCAATCTCGGGAATGGTCTGGTCGACATCAAGCCGGGAGCATCGCTCAAGGTCGGCGACAAGGTGTTTGCCGGCCGCAGCAGCACGGTATCGGTTTATTTCGCCAGCGCTCAATGCTCAAAAATGATTGAGCCAAACTCTGTTCTTGAAATTGGGGAACGGGCGCCCTGCATGCCAGCGGCTTGTGAGGCAAGCGTCCGTATCGAGCCCGCTCAGGCTGCGACAGGCTGTCAGGTTGGAGAGTATCTTGATGCGAACGGTGTGTGCCGCAGCACCGTTCCGATTGCGCTCTTGGTAGGCGGTGTCGCTGTGACCGGGGTGGCTGCGGCTGCGATTATCATGACAAACGACGATGGCGATGGCAATCGGCGCCCGGTAACGCCGCAGTAGGGTTCGTTGCGGTCCGCACTGTTTCTACCGAAGGTCGCTGGATTCGGCGGCATTTCGGATAACACATGGATTGGCCTCCAAATCGCATATCCTGGCGTCGATCGGAACGGATCGTCGCCAGACATCCTCGTCACTCCAGATCTATCCTGGGGTCAGAGGAAGCCAAGGCTCCGGAAAGTCGAGGAACAGAAGCTGTCGGTGGTCTGACATGATACGTCGAGGCCAATAAGGTGGCTCGCGCGAGGCTGGCTTAAGCGGAAGTCTGGACCGCAAATAGCCCTTTTGCGGCGATCCCGCAGCGTCAGCTGCATCCGGTATTCCATCAGTCTTGGCATCATCCCATGCATACAGGCGGCGTGCCGAGGAAGTGGCTTCTTTTGCCTTTGGCGTGATGATTGTGGCGGGCGTCATGAGCCTTTTGTTCTCCTATGGCCTTCGGTTGCGGGATACGGCTGACACGGAGAGCCTGCCCGAGACAGCCATTGTCTTCACGGGGCAATTCGACCGCATCGAGAAGGCCATCGCCCTGCTCGAGGCCGGCCGGATCGCGAGTCTCTTCATCAGAGGAGTAAACAACGGCGCGGGCCTGGACCCAAAAACCTTCGCGCGCCAGATCGGACTCTCGCCAGCACTTCAAGACGCCCTGGACGGCGGTGTCATCA
This sequence comes from Aestuariivirga sp., assembly GCA_036826695.1. Lineage (GTDB taxonomy): Bacteria > Pseudomonadota > Alphaproteobacteria > Rhizobiales > Aestuariivirgaceae > Aestuariivirga. The sequence goes on along the minus strand of DAISVW010000092.1, from coordinate 6,243 downwards.
CCCTCGGACCTAGAGCAGAGGACACCATCGAAAACGCGCTCGAGACAACCTGCTGGCTCGATCGGCAACCCGGCAACGACCGCGTTCTCCTGATCACATCGCAGCGCCATATGCCCCGCGCCTCGCTCTTGCTCGAGCGCGCCTCAGGCCTGCGGGTCGAGAGACTGTCGACTTCCCCTGCAAAGGTCGACGCGAGAGCCCTTCTAACGCCGGAGTTCATGAGGTTCGTGGCGACGTGGTTCTTGAGCTTTGCCCCTCCCCGCATGTGGCCCGCGCGCGGCGGCTTCGCCTGCAAGCCCCTGTGACGGCATGAGACACTCCCTCGAGAGGACAGCGATCAGCGGAGAGGCAGATGCCGGTTCAGCCGGTTCTGCGGCACTGCGCAAGTCCGCCGTCACGCCAGCGCGCCTCCACATCATGCTGACGGTGAACGCCTCCTGGAACATCTGGAACTTCCGCCGGGCTCTGGTTCGCCACTTGATCGCAGACGGACACACGATCACCGTACTCGCACCGTCCGACGAAAGCGTTCCGAAGCTCGTCGAACTGGGTTGCCGCTTCATCCCGCTTGCCATGTCGCCGGCCGGCCTCAATCCCGCCGAAGGCGCCCGTCTTGCAATGGCTTTCCGGAAAGCATTCCGGCTGGAGCGCCCTGACGTCATCCTCAGCTACACCATCAAGAACAACATCTTCGGCGCTCTCGCCGCAAAGCCGCTGGGCATCCCGTTCATCCCGAACGTAACCGGCCTTGGAACGGCCTTCCTGTCCGGCAGAGCGCTTGAGGCTGTCGCCAGGCTCCTCTACCGCAGCGCCTTCCGGAAGCTCCCCACCGTCTTCTTTCAGAACGAGGATGACCGCGACCTCTTCGTCCGGCGCAGGCTTGTCACGCAGGAGCAGGCGCGCATCCTCCCGGGCTCCGGCATCGACCTCGATCACTTCGCGCCGGCGGAAGCGCCTCGGGCATCCGGCGATGTCGCCTTCCTGATGATTGCACGATTGCTGCGCGACAAGGGGGCGGTCGAGTTCGTGGAGGCCGCGCGCATCATAAAGGCCGAGCTGCCGAATACGCGCTTCCAACTCCTCGGCGCGCTGGGCGCTGACAACGTGTCGGCAATCGACGCGCGAACGCTCAATGGCTGGGTCGATGAAGGCGCCATCGAGTACCTCGGCACCTGCAGCGACGTGCGCCCCCATGTCGCCTCCGCACATTGTGTCGTTCTTCCCTCCTATAGAGAAGGCGCGCCCCGCACGCTCATCGAAGCCGCCGCCATGGCGAAACCCGTGATCGCCACGGACGTTCCGGGCTGCCGGGCCGTCGTCGAGCGCGGTGTCTCGGGCTTCCTGTGCGAAGCCCGGAGCGCGGAGAGCCTTGCCGCGGCCATGCGGCGCTTCATTGACCTCAACCACGACGAGCGCGCCGCGATGGGGCGGGCCGGCCGCATGCTGATGGAGCGGCAGTTTGATGAGGCCTTCATCGTCGCCGCCTACCGGAACGTCATTTCAGCCCTAACAGGGAAGGCCTGAGCGACCATTGGACACGCTGTTCTTTGTGGTCTCCAAGATTCTTGGCGTTCTGGTCCGGGCTGAAACCTGGATCATCTTCGCCGCATGTCTTGGCATGATCGGCGCACTGCTTGACAGGCGGCGCCTCGCGGTCGCCGCCAGCACCTTCACGTTCCTCGCGATCCTGTCAGTCACGGTTCTTCCGCTGGGCGATCTTCTGCTGGCACCCATCGAGCGGCGCTATCCCGCAGATCCGCCCATCGGCCAGGCGGACGGCATCATCATCCTCGGCGGCGGCGAGGATATCGACGCCAGCGCATACTGGGGGCAAGCCCAGCTTGATGAGAAAGCGGACCGGTTTGTTGCCGCCATGGCCCTGGCGCGGCGCTTCCCGCAGACGCGCGTCCTGTTCACCGGCGGCAGCGGCGCGCTGCGCGACTTCGCCGGCACAACAGGCTCCCAGGCTGCGATTGCGCAACGGCTCTTTCTCGACCAGGGCCTCGATCCCGCGCGCCTCCTGCTCGAGGGCGCGTCCCGCAACACGGCAGAAAATGCCCGCCTGAGCTTCGCCCTTGCCAGACCGCAGCAGGATGATACTTGGATCCTCATTACCAGCAGCGCTCACATGAGCCGCGCCTTGCGCAGCTTCAAGGCCGCGGGCTGGCCCGCGCTGATCCCCTACCCCGTCGATTTCCGGAGCGCATCCTTTTCCAGCGGCATCGGCTGGGATCTGCCGCGCAATCTCCGTGTGCTGAACGTCGCGCTGAAGGAGCTTGCCGGAAGCCTCGTCTACGAACTCACGGGACGGTGAGGCTGCATGGTTGCCAATTCCCGATGAGAAGGCGCTGAAGGACCCGGCTCAGAGCCGGCCCAACGCCTGATCGAGATCGGCCACCAGATCGCCGATGTGCTCGATGCCGATCGACAGCCGCACCAGATTGTCAGGAAGCGGACTGTCCGGCCCCTCCACCGATTTGCGGTGCTCGGCAAGGCTTTCCACGCCGCCCAACGAAGTGGCGGGCACGATCACCCTGAGGCTGGCGCAAAATCGCTGCGCATCGGCGAAGTTACCGCGCAACAGAAGCGACATCATGCCGCCGAAGCCATCCCGCATCTGCCGTGCGGCCACTGCATGGCCGGGATGGCTGGCGAGGCCTGGATAGAGCACACGCTCAAGCTTCGGGTGGCGCTCGAAATGCCGTGCAATCGCCAGCGCATTGGCCGAAGCCTGGCGATAGCGCAGGAACAGGGTGCGAAGCCCACGCATCAGCAGATAGCAATCGAAGGGTGCGAGCGGCGCCTGCGACTTGGTGCGCAGCATCCGGAGTTCGGCCCAGCGGGCGTCCTCGCCGGCCGTCACCAGTGCCCCGGCCAGCACATCGGAATGGCCGTTGAGATATTTGGTGGCCGAGTGAAACACGATGTCGGCGCCGAGCAACAAGGGCTGGGTCGTCACCGCGGCCGTGGCGGTGGCATCGACCGCCAGGATGGCGCCTGCCGCATGGGCCGCCTTCGCGGCAGCGGCGATGTCGATCACGTCCCAACTCGGGTTGAGCGGCGTTTCGATCCATAGGAGATCGGTCTCGCCGGGCCTGAGCGCCGCCTCGAGCGCGCCGGGCGTTGCGGCGTCAAACAGCGTGAGGCGGATGCGGCCCAGTCTTTCGAGACGCTTCAGCCAGTCCCGCGTGCCGTAATACATGACGTTGGGCGCCGCCACATGGCCGCCCTGCGGCACGGTTTCAAAGACGGTGGTGAGTGCTGCCATGCCGGAGGGAAACAGCAGCGCGGCAGAGCCTTGCTCGAGCGCGGCGATCGCCTGTTCGGCCTGCCACAGGGTCGGGTTGCCGTTGCGGACGTAGTTTTCCTGAAGCTTCGGGCGATAGTCGCCGTCGCGCGCATAGGTGGTGGCGAGATAGAGCGGCGGCGCCACCGCGCCCGTCGCCTCGTCCACCGCTTTCATGGCATGCGCCGCGACGGTTTCAGGCCTGAGGCCACGCTCAGACATGCTGGCCGCCGTTGATGTGAAGCTCGGCGCCGTTCACATAGCTCGAACTGTCCGTACACAGAAAATAGATCGCCTTCGCCACCTCCTCCGGCTGGCCCAGCCGGCGCTGCGGAATCTGGGCGACCAGCTTCTCGGTGCCGGGTGACAGGATCGAGGTTTCGATCTCGCCCGGAGAAATGGCGTTGACGCGCACGCCATGCGGGCCGAAATCGCCCGCCATCTCGCGCGTCAGCGCGGCGCGCGCCGCCTTCGAGGTGGAATAGGCCGCGCCCGCGAACGGGTGCATGCGCGAGCCTGCGATGGAGGTGACGTTCACCACCGCGCCCCTGGCGGCCACCAGCTCATCCATCAGGCCGCGCGCCAGCATGATCGGCGCGAAGAAATTGATCTGGAAAACCCTCTTCCAGTCATCTTCCGAGGTCTCGATGGTGTTGAGCCGCGCGCCACCCGGCTGTTTCGGGCTGATCGCCGCGTTGTTGACCAGCGCGTGGAGCTTGGAGCCCTGCGCCCTGAGGCGCTGCTTCATCTGGGCGATGGCAGCATGCGTGTCTGACGACGAAGCCAGATCGACCACGATATGATCATCGGGGCCCGCGTCCCAGGGGCAATCCTCCGGAAACGGCTGGCGCGAACAGGTGATCACCCGCCAGCCGGCAGTGGAGAAGCGCTTGACCGTGGCATGGCCGATACCGCGCGAAGCGCCGGTGAGGATCAGGGTCTTGCGCTCGCTGTCAGCCGTTGCGTTCATGGATAGAGCCTCGCCTTCGACCAATTGCCGCTCTCGCCGGCACGGCGGAACGCCACGCGGTCATGCAGCCGGAATGGCCGGTCATGCCAGAATTCGATCGACAGTGGCTTCACCCGGAAGCCAGACCAGTGGGGCGGCCGCGGCACCTCGCCGATCGCATATTTCGCGGTGGTGAGCGCAACGGCTGTTTCCAGCGCGAAGCGGCTTTCCAGCGGACGCGACTGTTGCGAGGCCCAGGCGCCGATGCGGCTGTCACGCGGGCGCGAGGCGAAATAGGCATCCGCTTCCTGCGCCGACACTTCCTCCACGATACCGCGCACCCGCACCTGGCGGCGCAGCGATTTCCAGTGAAAGCACAGCGCCGCCTTCATGGTGCCGAGAATCTCCTGGCCCTTCTGGCTTTCGAAATTGGTGTAGAACACGAAGCCGCGCTCGTCGAAGCCCTTGAGCAGCACCATGCGGACATTGGGAAGCCCTTCCTCGTCCACGGTCGCCAGCGCCATGGCGTTGGGGTCGTTGGGTTCCGAGGCCTCCGCTTCCTTCAGCCATTCGCCGAACAGATTGAAGGGATCGCCGCGCTCGGTGAAGCCCGCCGCGGCTGTCAGCTTGGATATGTCTGATAAGGCCATGTTTTCTGCCGGGGGCACGAGGCCCCGTTGATCTCCGGTCACAGTGGCTTATGCCACCCGTTAGGCATACGGATCAAGGATGGTCACAGACCAGCGCTGGCGGTGCCTCGCCTTCCTCCCTTTTCTGTGGACCTGTGCCCGGACTTATGCCAATTAACCACTCAGACGATTGCAGTCCGGACAAATAATCATGAGTGATAACAAGGGGTTGATGGCGGGCAAACGCGGCCTCGTCATGGGTGTCGCCAACAACCGCTCGATTGCCTGGGGGATTGCCAAGTCCTGCGCGCAGCATGGCGCCGAGCTCGCCTTCACCTATCAGGGCGAAGCGCTGAAGAAGCGGGTGGAGCCGCTGGCCGCCGACCTCGGTTCGCGCATCGTCACCCCCTGCGACGTCGCCGCCCTGGCTTCGATCGACGCGACCTTCGCGACGATTGCCGAGACATGGGGCGGCCTCGACTTTCTCGTCCACGCCATCGCCTTCTCCGACAAGGATGAGCTTACCGGCCGCTACATTGACACCACGGCGGACAATTTCACCAAGACGATGTTCATCAGTGTCTATTCCTTCACGGCGGTGGCCCAGCGCGCCGAGAAACTCATGAACAACGGCGGCGCGCTGCTGGCCCTCACCTATTACGGCGCGGAGAAGTGGATGCCGCATTACAACGTGATGGGCGTGGCAAAGGCCGGACTTGAGGCTTCGGTGCGCTATATGGCGGCCGATCTCGGCCCCAGGGCGATCCGCGTCAACGCCATATCGGCGGGCCCGATCAAGACGCTGGCCGCCTCGGGGATCGGGGATTTCCGCTATATTCTGCGCTGGAACGAATACAACTCACCACTGCGCCGCACGGTCACCATCGACGAGGTGGGCGACTCCGGTCTCTACCTGCTGTCAGACCTCGGCCGCGGCGTCACCGGCGAGATCCTGCATGTTGATGCCGGGTATCACATCGTCGGCATGAAACATCCTGACGCCCCGGACATACCCGTGAACGGCAACGGCGAATAGGCCGGGAAAGCGGCCCCAGATCATGAGGCACAATTCTAACGGCAACCTCAAACTCGTTACCACCTTCGGCGAAAGCCACGGGCCCGCCATCGGCTGCATCGTCGACGGCTGCCCGCCCAACATCGCGCTGAAGGCCGAGGACATCCAGGTGTTTCTCGACAAGCGCCGCCCCGGCCTGTCCCTCTTCACCACCCAGCGCCAGGAGCCGGACCAGGTGAAGATTCTTTCCGGCGTCTTCGAGGACGACCGCACCGGCGGCCCCGTGACCACCGGCACGCCGATCATGCTGATGATCGAGAATGTCGACCAGCGCTCGAAGGATTATGCTGAGATCCGCGACAAG
>DAISVW010000091.1:0-8107 GCA_036826695.1 Aestuariivirga sp. | reverse complement strand
GCAAGGCGGACTTCCTCACCGACGAGGAGAAGCGCGCCGCCATTGGCTATGGCGCGAAGGGTTTAGGGGCCGACAGGAGGAGTTTAGTCTCATCACCCCCGGACTTGATCCGGGGGTCTTCTTCTGTGGCCATGAAGAAGATGCCAGGGTCAAGCCCTGGCATGGGTGAGTGTGTTGGCCTGACGCCGCCGTCAGCCACGGCTATTGGAGACAAGTTGACCATGCAACCCCGCCGGGAAGAAAGCCGGCTGGGGCAGCCGCTGTGCGCCTGCCCCGGCTCTGGTGTGTTCGTGGGCTATGCGAGCCTGTTCGGGCGGCGCGACCAGGCGGGCGACATCGTGATGCCCGGCGCCTTCACCGGAACGCTGAAGCGGCGGGGGCCTCCGCAGGTGCGCATGCTGTTCCAGCATGACGCCGCCGAGCCGGTGGGGAGCTGGCTCGAGCTGCGCGAGACCGACAAGGGCCTGCATGTGACGGGCCGCCTCGACGGCAATGTGCAGCGCGGCCGCGAGCTGTTCTCGCTTCTCGAAAGCCGGGGCCTCGACGGGCTGTCGATCGGCTTCCGCACGCTCAAAGCGCGGCGCGACCGCGCCCAGGCGGCGCGGCTGATCACCGAGATCGACCTGTGGGAGATCTCGCTGGTGACGTTCCCGATGCTGGACGGCGCGCGGGTTTCGCATGTGCGGGCCGCCGCCGAGAAATTCTTCAACCTTGGAAAGGACTAGACGATGGAGAATGGACTTGAGACGAAAGTCGCCTTCGGCGACATGATGCAGGCCTTCGAGGCCTTCAAGGCCGCCAATGACGAGCGGCTGGCGCAGATCGAAACGCGGATGAGCGCCGATGTGGTGACCGCCGAGAAGGTGGACCGCATCAACCGCGCGGTGGACGAGGCCAAGGCGCGGCTCGACGAGCTGACGCGGAAGGCGAGGCGGCCGCAGCTTTCCGGCGAGGCGGAGAAGGGGCCGCTGGCCCGCGAGCACAAGCAGGCCTTCGACAGCTACGTGCGGAAAGGCGAGGCGCATGGCCTTGCCGCGCTCGAAGCCAAGGCGATGTCGGTCGGCTCCGGCGCCGATGGCGGCTTCCTGGTGCCGCCGGAGGTCGAGGCCGAGATCGGGCGCAGGCTTTATGCCAACTCGCCGATCCGCGCGATCTCCAGCGTGCGCCAGGTATCGGCCTCGCTCTACAAGAAGCCGTTCTCGACCAATGGTCTTGCCACCGGCTGGGTGGGCGAGACGGCGGCAAGGCCCGAAACCGCCTCGATCACGCTCGCCGAGCTGAACTTCCCGGCGATGGAGCTCTACGCCATGCCGTCGGCCACCCAGACGCTGCTCGACGACACGGCGGTGAACATCGACCAGTGGATGGCCGAGGAAGTGCAGCTGGTGTTCGCCGAGCAGGAAGGCATCGCCTTCACCACGGGGAACGGCGTCAACCGGCCCAAGGGCTTTCTCGATTACACGAAGGTCGCGGACGCCAGCTGGACCTGGGGCAACATCGGCTACCTGGCAACCGGAGTCGCCGGCGCCTTTGCCGCGACCAACCCATCCGACCGGCTGGTCGATCTCGCCTACAGCCTGAAGATCGGCTACCGGCAGAACGCCACCTGGGTGATGAACCGCCGCACCCAGAGCGCCATCCGCAAATTCAAGGACTCGACCGGCAGCTATCTCTGGGAGCCGGCGGCCAGGCCCGATGGCAAGGCGACGCTGATGGGCTTCCCCGTGACCGAGGCCGAGGCGATGCCGGACATCGCCGCCGATTCCTTCGCGCTGGCCTTCGGCGATTTCGTCAATGGCTATCTGGTGGTCGACCGCATCGGCCTCAGGGTGTTGCGCGATCCCTATTCCGCCAAGCCCTATGTGCTGTTCTACATGACCAAGCGGGTGGGCGGCGGCGTGCAGAACTTCGAGGCCATCAAGCTGATGCGGTTTGCGGTGAGCTGAAGCATCCATGCCAGCGATCCTTCTCACCGCGCCGGTGGCCGAGCCGGTGACGCTTGCCATGGCCAAGGCGCATCTGCGCATCGGCCATGGCGACGACGACCAGGTGATTACAACGCTGATCGCCGCCGCCCGCCGGGTGGCCGAGGCGAGAACCGGGCTCTGCTTCATCACGCAGGCCTGGCTCTGCCTGTTCGACGCCTGGCCGGAGGACCTGACGGTCCGGCTGCCGGTGGCGCCGCTCGCGGCGATCACCGAAGTTGCGGTGTTCGCGGCCGACGGGGCCAAGACGGTGCTCGCCCCGGCGCTCTATGTGGCCGACCTCGCCTCGCGGCCGCCGCGCCTGGCGCCCGTCAACGGCGTCTGGCCTGCGCCGGGGCGGGCGCTCAATGGCATCGGCATCACCGTGACGGCGGGCTTCGGCGCTGCACCTGAATCGGTGCCGGAGCCGTTGCGCCAGGCGGTGCTGCTGCTGGTGGCGCATTGGTATGCGCATCGCGGCGACGAAGCTGCGCCGCAGGTGCCGGCCAGCGTCATGGCGCTGCTGGCGCCCTACCGCGCGGTGCGCCCGTGAGCGGCGGCTTCGAGCTTCTCGAGGCGGTGCGCGCGGCGCTGCTGGCGCATGCGCCGCTCACCCAGCTTTTGGGCGGCGCTCATGTCTATGAGGAAGTGCCGCGCGGCGCGCCTTCCTCCTTCATCGAGTTCGCGGGCCTCGAAACCCGCGACTGGAGCACGGCGGACCAGGCGGCGCATGAGCATGTCCTGACGCTCGCCGTGCGCACCAACAGCCGCAGCCGCAAGCTGGCGCAGCAGCTGGCCGATGCCGCCGAAGCCGTGCTCGACGGCGCGGCGCTGAGCGTTGCGGGGCACCGGCTGGTCAATCTGAGCGTGGTGTTCCGGGCCGTGGCGCGGGGCCCGGGCAACCCGGGCTTCGGCGCCAGCCTGCGGCTGCGCGCCGCAACGGAACCATTATAGGAGACACACACCATGGCCGCACAGCGCGGACGCGATTTGCTGCTGAAGATCGATTCGACCGGCACCGGCAGCTTCCAGTCGGTGGCGGGCCTGCGCAGCAATGCGATCAGCTTCAATGCCGGCGCGGTGGACATCACCCACCAGGAATCGGCCGGCCAGTGGCGCGAGTTGCTGGCCGGCGGCGGCGTCAAATCCGCCGCGGTCCGCGGCTCCGGCATTTTCAAGGATGCCGCGTCCGACGCCGCCATCCGCAGCTGCTTCTTTTCCGGCGCTGTCCGCGCCTGGCAGCTGGCGATCCCGGATTTCGGGGTGATCCAGGGCCTGTTCCAGATTGCCAGCCTGGAGATCGGCGGGCGCCACGACGGCGAAGTCACTTTCGACCTGGCGCTCGAATCGGCGGGCGAGATTTCCTTCACCGCCATCTGAGGAGAACGCCATGGCCAACCGTCACCGCGGTGAGATCGAGGCCGAGCTTTCGGGCCGGCGCTATGTGCTGTGCCTGACGCTCGGCGCGCTCGCCGAAATCGAACATGCCTATGGCGGCGAGGATCTGATCGCCATCGCCCAGCGCTTCGAGAGCGGCAAGATCGGCGCTTCCGATGCGATCAGGGTGATCGGCGCGGGGCTGCGCGGTGCTGGCAACCAGGTGAGCGACGCCGAGGTGGCGCAGATGACGGTGGAGGGCGGTGCCGCGGGCTTTCTCGCCATCGTGGTCAGACTCTTGCAGGCGACATTCGCGGGTGAGCCGCCGTGAGCCGCCGTTTTCCGTGGGCCGCCTTCATGCGGACGGGGCTCGGCACGCTGAAGCTGCCGCCCGCCGCCTTCTGGGCCGCAACGCCGCGCGAAATTGCCGCCGCGCTGTCACCGCCCGCCCCGGCCGGCCCCAGCCGCGCCGGGCTTGACGGCCTCCTGCAACTATTTCCGGCTGAAACATGAGCGAGAACATCGAACGCATGCGCCGCGAGGCCGACAGCCTCAAGGCGCAGATGCAGGACATCGACCGGCTGGCCGAAAGCGCCGGCAGCCGGCTGGTGACCGCCTTCGCCAGCGCGGCGATCCAGGGCCGCAACCTGTCCGATGTGATGAAGGGGCTGGCACTCTCGCTCGCCCGCATGGCGCTGTCGCAGGCGCTGCGGCCGCTGGGCCAGATGCTGGGCGGGCTGGCCGGCAACCTCATTCCCAATGCCGCGGGCAATGTCGTGGCGCAGGGGCGGATCGTGCCTTTCGCCGATGGCGGCATCGTCAATTCGCCAACGCTGTTTCCGCTGCAGGGCGGCGCCGGGCTGATGGGCGAGGCCGGCCCCGAGGCGATCATGCCGCTGGCGCGCGGCGCTGACGGCAAGCTCGGCGTGCGCGGCGGCGGCGGCGTCAATGTGACCGTCAACATCGCCACGCAGGATGAGCAAAGCTTCACCCGCGCCCAGTCGCAGGTGGCGGCACTGATCGCCCGCGCCGTGGCGCGCGGCCAGAGGAACCTCTGAGCATGAGCTTCGATGATGTGCGCTTTCCCACCGCCATTTCGCGCGGCACCTCCGGCGGGCCGATGCGCCGCACCGACATCGTGATGACGGCCTCGGGCGGCGAGGAACGCAACAGCCGCTGGGCCAATTCGCGGCGCCGCTACAACGCGGGCTTCGGCGTCAAATCGCTCGACGACATTCACGCGGTGATCGCGTTCTTCGCGGCGCGCAACGGCCGGCTGAGCGGCTTCCGCTGGAAGGATCATGCCGATTACAAGTCCTGCGCGCCCTCCGCCAATGTCTCGGCGCTGGACCAGGCGATCGGCACCGGCACTGGCGCGGTGGCGGGGTTCCAGCTCGTCAAGCGCTATGGCACGGGGCCCGGCGTCTATCTGCGGACCATCACCAGGCCGGTCGCCGGGACGGTGCGGGTTGCGGTGGCGGGCATCGAGACGGCGGCCTTCTCGGCCGATGCGCTGACCGGGCGTGTGCTGTTCACGGCGCCGCCGCCCGCCGGCGCGGCGGTGACGGCGGGCTTCCAGTTCGACGTGCCGGTGCGCTTCGACACCGACGAACTGCGCATCAACCTCGCTCAGTTCGCCGGCGGCGACATTCCGGACATTCCGGTGATCGAGATCCGCGCATGAGAACGCTGCCACAAGGCCTTCAGGAGCATCTCGCCAGTGGCGCCACCACGCTGTGCCATTGCTGGCGGCTGGAAACCAGGGCCGGCGAGGCGATGGGCTTCACCGACCATGACCGCGACCTGGTCTTCGAGGACACGCTGTTCGAGGCCGATTCCGGCTTCACGGCGACCGAGATCGATTCATCGCTCGGGCTTTCGGTTGACAATCTTGAGGCCTCCGGCGCGCTTTCTTCGCCGCGGCTCTCCGAAGCACGGCTGGCGGCGGGCGATTTCGACAATGCCGCCGTCGCGCTGTGGCGCGTCAACTGGCGCGACGTCAGCCAGCGGGTGCTGCTGAAGCGCGGCAATCTGGGTGAGGTGACGCGCGGGCGGGATTTCTTCGTGGCTGAACTGCGCGGCCTCGCCCATGTGCTGGACCAGCCGATGGGACGCCTGTTCCAGCATGGCTGCGACGCGGTGCTGGGCGACCAGCGCTGCGGCGTGGCGCTCGCCGGGCTTTCGGTGCCGGCGCAAGTGGTTGCCTGCGCGGCGCGGCTGGCCATCCAGGCCTCCGGCGCGCAAGGCTTCGCGGCAGGATATTTTTCTGGCGGCACGGCGAAGTTTCTCACCGGCCCCAATGCGGGGCGGCTGAGCCAGATCAAGGCCCATCGTCTCGATGGCGTCACGGCGAGCCTCGATCTGTGGCAGGCGCTGCCGTTCGATGCGCTGCCGGGCGACCAGATGACGCTCGCACCCGGCTGCGACAAGCAGCTCGCCACCTGCCGTGACAAGTTCGCCAATGTGGCGAATTTCCGCGGCTTCCCGCACATGCCGGGCGATGACGTGGTGATGCGTTATGCGCTGCGGACGAAGAATTCGAACCGGTAGCGGCGGTGGCCGGAGAGGACCCCCGGATCAAGTCCGGGGGTGATGAGTCTGAACGTTGATCATGCCATGGCATCCTCTTGTGGGCGGCGGCATTCCATTTTTCTTTCAGGACACACCATCATGCCGACACGGCAACAGATCGTCACCGCGGCGCGCGGCTGGCGCGGCACGCCCTACCGCCATCAGGCGAGCCTCAGGGGCGTTGGAACCGACTGCCTCGGCCTCGTCCGCGGGGTGTGGCGCGAGGTGATCGGGCCCGAGCCGGAATCTCCGCCGGGCTATGGCCCCGACTGGGCCGAGATGGGGGGCCAGGAGGCGCTGGCCGCGGCGGCGCGCCGGCATCTCAGGGAAATTCCGTGTACTGAATTCATGGCGGGCGACGTGCTGCTGTTCCGCTGGCGCGGCGGGATGCCCGCCAAGCATGCCGGCATCGCCGCGTCCTGCGACACCATGGTGCATGCGCAGGAGGGCGCGGCGGTGGCCGAAATCGTGCTGGCGCCATGGTGGCGGCGGCGCATCGCCTTTGCCTTTCGTTTTCCGGGAGTGACCGGCTGATGGCCACGGTTGTCTTTCAGGCGGTTGGCGCCGGCGTCGGAACCATGCTCGGCGGCCCATTGGGCGGCGTCATCGGCCGCGCCATCGGGGCGGTGGCGGGAAGCTTCGAAGACCAGAAACTGTACGGCGGCTCCGATACCCGCGAAGGCGCGCGGCATTCCGACCTGCGGGTGATGGCATCATCGGAAGGCGCGCCGATCCCGCGGCTGTGGGGCGGCATGCGGGTGGCGGGCCAGGTGATCTGGGCCACTGATTTCGAGGAGAAGCGCCAGACCGAGACCGCCGGCGGCAAGGGCGGCGGAGGTGGCGGGGGCCAGAAGATCCGCACCTATTCCTATTTCGCCAATTTCGCGGTGGGGCTGTGCGAAGGCCAGATCGACCGCATCGGGCGGGTGTGGGCCGACGGCAAGCCATTCGACCTGTCGTCCGTGACGGCCAGGGTCTACACGGGCAGCGAGACCCAGGCGCCGGACAGCCTGATCAAGGCCAGATTGGGTGCAGCCAACACGCCCGCTTACCGCGGCACCGCCTACATCGTGTTCGAGCGCCTGCCGCTTGCGGATTTCGGCAACCGACTGCCGCAGCTTTCCTTCGAAGTGTTCCGCAGCGCCGACAGCGCGGCCCGGCATGTGCGGGCGGTGAGCATCATCCCCGGCTCGACGGAGTTCGGCTATGACACGAAAGTGGTGCGGCGCGAGATGGGGCCGGGCATTACCGAATCCGAGAATGCGCATGCCTCTTCGCAGCAGAGCGATTTCCTCGTTTCGCTCGATGAGCTGACATCGACATGCCGGAACGCCGGCGCAGCCGCCCTGGTGGTCGCCTGGTTCGGCACCGACCTGCGCTGTGGCAGCTGCGCCATCAAGCCTGGGGTCGACAATGCCGTAAAGGTGACGAAGCCCGACGCCTGGATGGTGAACGGCATCAGCCGCTCCGGCGCGCATCTGGTGAGCATCAGCAACGGCGGCCCCGCCTATGGCGGAACCCCGTCAGACGGCGCGGTGATCCGCGCCATCGGCGAACTCAGGGAGCGCGGCCTCAAGGTGATGCTGCACCCCTTCGTGCTGATGGACATTCCGCCCGCCAACGGCAAGCCCGATCCCTTTGGTGGGCCCGAGCAGGCAGCTTATCCGTGGCGCGGGCGCATCACCGCTTCGGTGGCGCCGGGCCGCGCCGGTTCGCCCGACAAGACCGCCGCCATGGCAGCCGAAATCGCTGCCTTCGCAGGCCAGGCCTTGCCGCAGCACTTCACGGCCACGGGCAGCACGGTTAGCTATCAGGGGCCGGCGGAGTGGAGCTTCCGGCGCATGATCCTGCATTATGCAAAGCTCTGCACGCTGGCCGGCGGGGGTGACGCCTTCATCATCGGCAGCGAGCTTCGCGGCCTGACGACGCTGCGCGCCGCGGGCAACCAGTTTCCCTTTGTGGCGGCGCTGAAGAGCCTTGCCGCCGAGGTCAAGGCGATCCTGCCTTCGGCACAGGTCTCCTATGGCGCCGACTGGACGGAGTATTCCGGGCAGCAGCCGGCCGACGGCACCGGCGATGTGTTCTTCCATCTCGATCCGCTCTGGTCTTCGCCGCAGGTCGATTTCTTCGGCATCAACAACTACATGCCGCTCGCCGACTGGCGCGACGGCGATCAGCATACGGATTATCTGGCG
>DAISVW010000090.1:7862-8141 GCA_036826695.1 Aestuariivirga sp. | reverse complement strand
ATTTTGTTCACCTACCGGGTATTTCGGGTGGCGCCGCGCGAGGGTCAAGGGGTCAACAAAAACGGCCGTAACCACCGGTCCGGCCGTAAATACGCGACACACGACGCTTTACATCGTCTTGACAAGTGACCCGGCCGGCGCACAGCGCTTTGGAGGGGCTGGGGGGGGGCTGAATGTCCGCCGCGCCCGGCCAGCCGGGCTTCTTCAGGCAACAACATAAACATGCACCCCGAGAAGGGCGGCCGCGTGGTGGTGGCCGACACCAAGGCCAACCCGTTC
>DAISVW010000090.1:0-7852 GCA_036826695.1 Aestuariivirga sp. | reverse complement strand
AATTGGAGCCATATCTTCTCCATCACCTATTGGTCCTCAGGCAACATCATAAACTAGCACACCGAGAAGGGCGGCAGCTTGATACAAATGCTGCGGAAACATGAGTTCTCCCGCAGCAGCCAGACTTCTTGCCAATCGCCGCCAACCGGTTCATGTTCATCAAACCGTCACGACCCGTCACGGCGGAGAAGGCTGGGCAGTTGGAGAAAACGGATGACATAGTGCCGCTTCGGCCCTGGGACACCGGCCCAGGTGCTGGCAGGAAGTTGTCACCGGAGACGGTCGCGTTCGACCGCAAGGAACTTCAGACCATTCTCAGCTTCTATGGCAGGAAAGTCGCGGATGGCGAGTGGCGCGACTACGCCATGGATTTCGGCCGCGACCAGGCTGTGTTCTCGGTGTTCCGCCGCAGTTCGGAATTACCGCTCTACCGGATCGTCAAGGACCCCACGCTGGCACGCAAACAGGGCATGTATGCGGTGGTGGCCCAGGGCGGCCTGATCCTGAAGCGAGGCCACGACCTCGCAGCCGTATTGCGCGTGCTGGCCAAGACGCCGAAACTCACGACCGTCTGAAATAAGAACCCCGGCCTTTTCAGGCCGGGGCTGCAACTGAGAGTGGACGCCGTCACTCCTGGCGCATGATGCCAAGGATGTTCAGGATGTTCACGAACAGCGTGATGAAGCTGCCATACAGCATGAAGGCGCCGAAGATCGCCTTGCCGCGGGCCCCGCCAGGCGTATCGCCCTCGACATACATCTCCTTGATCTGCTGGGTCTCGTAGGCCGTGATACCGGCGAAGAGGAGAACCACCACGATCGATGTGATGAGCGACATCATGGTCGACTGGATGAAGAACGCATTCACCAGCATCGCGATGATGATGCCGATCGAGGCCATCATGAAGAAGGTGCCAAAGCCCGAAAGATCGCGCTTGGTGACATAGCCCGCAAGGCTGGTCGCAGCGAAGGTGACGGCGGTGATCAGGAACGCCCGCACCACCATGCCCGAGTCGACGGCCAGATAGGTTCCGACCATCGGCGCGATGGCCAGGCCCCAGAGCGCCGCATAGCCCCAGAAGGCGCCGTGCGCGACGGCGGGATTCTCGGAAAACAGCAGACGCGGCGCGAAGAAGCCCATGCCCAGGATGGCGAAGAAGAACACCCATTTCAGCGAATAGACAGCGGCCATCGCCGCCGGGCTGGCTGCCACCGCCAGCGTGATGATGGCGGTGAGGGCAACACCAAGCGCCATGTAATTGTAGACGCCCAGCATGTAAGAACGCAGCCCTTGGTCGATCTCCGCCCGGGACTGGGTCCTGACTTGAGTTTGAAAGCGAGTTTCGGCCATTTCTTTCCTCCAGCAATTCGTGACGGGAATATGGGTAATCCCCCCTGGTTCTTCAAGTTACAGGAAATTTAGGAATCGACGCGAACTCTCAGGCCTCGGCGGCCAGCTGATCCATCTTGCGCGCCAGGGTAATGTCCTTCTCGGTGACCCCACCCGCCGAATGCGTAGCCAGCGTTACTTCTAACCGCCCGTAGACATTGAACCATTCCGGGTGATGGTCGGTTTTCTCGGCAAACAGCGCCACCCGGCTCATGAAGCCCCAGGCCTGCGAGAAGGACTTGAACTGATAAGTCTTGGTGATGGCGTCGCGGCCTTTGGCCTCCGCCCAGCCATGAAGCTCATGCACCGCCTTGGCCCGTTCCACGCCGATCAATGGCTTTTCCGTCATAACCCCGCCTGCAAGCTGTAGGATTCCTCCACCGCATAGGGACCACCCCCGCGCGATGGCCGGGAGGAAAACAGCACGAAGCGCGATACTTCGAACTCCCGACTTTTGTAGAGACTATGCGACGCCAGGAACCGGTGCAAGGACGCGAGATCCGGGTCCTTCAGCCGGGCGAGCGTGACATGCGGTGCGAATTTGCGGGATTCCGGTTCCAAACCAAGGACTTGGCATATGCGCTCGTGAATGGCCTGCAGCCGCCGCAACTCGGCGCTTTCCTCCACTGCGGCATAAAGCGTATTGGGCTTGTTGCCGCCGAACACGCCACAGCCAGACAATCTGAGCTTGAAGGGCTTGGCTTCCACACCGTCCAGTTCATAGCTGATTTCGCGCGCCAGGCGCTCATCGATGTCGCCGATAAAACGCAGCGTGATGTGATAGGACTCGCGGTCGATCCACCGGGCGCCCCCGACCCCGCCCTGGGTCAAGAACAGGTCAAAAGCCACATCGTCGGGGATTTCAAGGCCGGTGAACAGTCGCGGCATGGCGGCCCTCCTTCACGAAAGAGGGACTAAGCAGGCTCAGGCTATCCTGATTCTTGCCGAACCAAAGCGTTATTTTGCGGCCACCTGGGCCAGAAGCTGCTCGACGCTCGGCAGGATTCGGGCGACGATGACATCCACCCCGGCGGGGTTGGGGTGCATCCCGTCCGCCTGGTTGAGCTTGGGGTCAGCCGCGGCACCGTCGAGAAAGAACGGATAAAGCAGAACGCCATGTTTTTCGGCCAGCCGCGGATACATGCCATCGAAGGCGGCCTGATACTCCGGTCCCAGATTGGGCGGCGCCCGCATGCCGGCCAGCAGCACCGGAAGCTTCCGCTCAGCCAGCCTGGCTAATGCGTTGTCGAGCGCCTGTTCAGCCTGCGGCACCGGCAGACCGCGCAGGGCGTCATTGGCACCCAATTCAACGATCACGGCATCGACCGGCTCGGCAAGCGCCCAGTCGAGGCGCGAGGCCCCGTCGAGCGCCGTATCGCCGGCAATACCGGCATTGATCACTTTGACGTCATGGCCCCTGGCGCGCAGCGCCGCCTCGAGCTTGACCGGAAAGGCGTCGGACGGCTGCAAGCCATAGCCGGCGGTGAGGCTGTCGCCCAGGGCGAGTAGGGTCAGGGTCCGTGCCTCGGCCCCGGTGACGATCATCAGAAAAACCGCGAGGGCGGCGAAAAGCTTGCTCATGACGGTCACTTAAGCGCCATGGTTGTCCGGTTCAAGCATCCGCCACTCGACAAGCCGCGTAAGGACACCCATGTTCGATCTAATGACCAGCACGACCGTCTCCCTCAAGGACGTTCACCTGACCCTGCCGAGCCGGGCCGGCAATGTCGACATCCTGCGCGGCGTCGATCTGACGGTCATGCCGGGCGAGGCACTTGGCATCGTCGGGCCCTCGGGCTCCGGCAAGACCACGCTCCTCATGGTGATCGCCGGGCTGGAGCGCGCCAGCCGCGGCGAGGTGACGGTGGCGGGCCAGCAGCTTTCGGGCAAGAGCGAGGACGCACTCGCCTCTTTCCGGCGGGACAATGTGGGCATCGTGTTCCAGTCGTTCCATCTGATCCCCACCATGACGGCGCTGGAAATCGTCGCGGGGCCGCTGGAGTTCCGCGGGGCGGGGGACGCCATGGGAATTGCCGCTGAAAAACTCCGCCGGGTCGGCCTTGGCCACCGGCTCGACCATTATCCCGGCCAGCTGTCGGGCGGCGAACAGCAGCGCGTGGCCATTGCCCGCGCGCTGGCCTCGGGCGCCAGGATCATCATCGCCGACGAACCGACCGGCAATCTCGACCATGTGACCGGCGAGCAGATCATCAAGCTGCTGTTCGACCTCAGGACCCAGGACGGCGCATCGCTGCTGCTGGTCACCCATGACCGCGAGCTGGCAGCGCGCTGCGACCGGATGGCGGAGGTTCTCGACGGGCGGATCGTGTCCGGGGCGCATCCATGAACCCCGGCCTGTGGCTGCGCTTCGCGGCCCGCGACCTGCGTTCCGGGCTGCAGGGATTCTGGATCTTTCTCACCTGCCTCGCGCTCGGCACCGGCGCCATCGCCATCATCGGGTCGCTGTCGGCCTCGCTGCAGCGCGGGCTCGATGAACAGGGCCAGCCGCTGCTGGGCGGCGATCTTGAATTCGCTCTGATTCACCGCGAGACCACCGATGATCAGCTGGCCTTCATCGCATCCAGGGGCCAGCTCAGCAAGGTCGCCACGGTGCGCGGCATGGCGGTGGCCGGCGACAGCACCACGCTCATTGAAGCGAAAGCGGTGG
Organism: Aestuariivirga sp.; assembly: GCA_036826695.1. Classification (GTDB taxonomy): domain Bacteria; phylum Pseudomonadota; class Alphaproteobacteria; order Rhizobiales; family Aestuariivirgaceae; genus Aestuariivirga. The sequence continues at coordinate 3,795 of DAISVW010000090.1, read as the reverse complement.
ACAGTTTCTATCCGCTCTATGGTGAGGTGAAACTCACGGGTGGCATGACACTGGCAGACGCCATCGCCACGCGGGACGGCTTGCCGGGCGCTGCCGCCGATCCCCTGCTGATGGGCCGCCTCGGCATCAAGCCCGGCGACCGCATCAAGCTCGGTTCGATCGAGGTCGAAATCCGGGCGCTGATCGAGCAGGAGCCGGACCGTCTGTCGGACGGCATCGTGCTGGGCCCGCGCCTGCTGATCACCGAAGAAACACTGCGCGCGACGGGCATCGTGCAGCCCGGGAGCCTCGTCACCTGGCGCTACCGCGTGAAACTTGCCGACCCCTCGCTCGCCGCCGCCAAGGCGGTGGTGAAACAGGCCGAGGAAGAATTCAAGGACGCGGGCTGGCGCATCAGGACCCGCAACAACGCCGCGGCCGGCGCTGATGGCTTCATCGAACGGCTCAGCTATTTCATGACGCTGGTCGGGCTCGCCTCGCTGATTGTCGGCGGCGCCGGCATCGCCAACGCGGTGCAGGCTTTCGTGACCCGCAAGATGGGCGCCATCGCCACGCTGAAATGCCTCGGTGCCTCTTCCCGTGACGTAATGGGAATCTATCTCACCGAGGTACTTCTCGTGGCGCTGATCGCGATTGCCATCGGCCTTGCCGCCGGGGCTGTGGCGCCGCCACTGATCAGGCTGGGCTTCGGCCATCTGCTGCCGCTGCCAATGTCCTCTCACCTCGAAATCCTGCCGCTGGCGCTGGCCGGCGCGCTGGGCCTGCTCACCACCATCGCCTTCGCGCTGTGGCCCCTGGCCCACACCCGGCGGGTGGCGGCCTCGGCCTTGTTCCGTTCGCGCATCACGCCGGTCCGCGGCTGGCCGGGCGTCAAGGACATGCTGGCAATTGGCGTGGCCCTCGTATTGATTGCGCTGCTGATCTTCCTGGCCTTCGAGAACACGAGGGTCACCGCCTTATTCCTCGGCGGACTGGTCGCCTGCTTTGCGGTGCTTCTCGGCCTGGCGCGGCTCATCATCCTCGGCGCCCAGCGCCTGCCGCACAGCCGCTCTGCCATCTGGCGCTATGCCATCGGCAATATCTACCGGCCGGGCTCGGCGGCGGCCTCGGCAATCCTCGCGCTCGGGCTCGGACTCACCCTGTTCGTGACCCTTGCGCTGACCGACCGCAGCATCTCCTCCGAATTGCGTTCCGGAATTCCGGAAAAGGCGCCGGCCTTCTTTTTCCTTGATGTGCGCAACAACGAGCTTCAGGCCTTCAAGGACGATGTGACGAGGGAACCCGGCGTCACCCATGTCAATAACTCGCCGATGCTCCGCGGCCGCGTGGTGGCGGTCAAGGGTGTGCCGGCCGAGAAGGTCAACGCCTCGCCCGATTCCAACTGGGCGCTGAGGGGCGACCGCGGCATCACCTATGCCGAGACTTTGCCCGAGGGCTCGAGGCTGGTGGCCGGCGAATGGTGGCCTGAAGGCTATAACGGTCCGCCGCTGATCTCGCTCGTTGACGAAATCGCCACCGGCATCGGCGTCGGCATCGGCGATGAGATCACCGTCAATGTACTGGGCCGCGAGATCACCGCGAAGGTGGCCAATCTGAGGAGCGTCAACTGGCGCACGCTCGGCATCAATTTCGTGATGGTGTTTTCGCCCAACACGCTGAAAGGCGCGCCGCACAGCCACATCGTGACGGTCGAAATGAGCGGCGGCGATGAAGCGAAGCTGCTCAACCACATGGCGCGCGCCTACCCGTCGGTGACCGCGGTCAGGGTCAAGGATGCGATCGACATGGTGAGCGGGCTGCTCGGCCAGATGCTGGCAGCGATCCGTGGCGCCAATGCACTGACCTTGCTGACCGGCGTTCTGGTGCTGGCGGGGGCGCTGGCCGCCGGCCTCTCCGAACGGCTTTACGAGGCGGTGGTGCTCAAGACCTATGGCGCTTCCAGGCGGCAGTTGATGACCGCCTTCGTCATTGAATATGCGGCACTCGGACTTGCGGCGGCGGCCTTCGGGCTGGTGTGGTGCTCCTCCGCATCGTGGCTTCTGGCGCGGTTCATCCTCGAAATGCCCTGGAGCTTCTCGCTTCCCGCAGCGCTGCTGACCGCGCTCATCGCCATGGCCGTGACGGTAACGGCCGGGCTCGGCGTCACCTGGCGGGCGCTGTCCGCCAAGCCCGCTCCCTATCTCAGAAACGAGTAGCAATCCCCGGCACTTCGCGTTAGGCAGGCGTCATGGTCGTTCTCAACCGAATCTATACGCGCACCGGCGATGCCGGAGACACCGCCCTCGGCACCGGCGAGCGCGTGTCAAAAGCTCATCTCCGCATTCAGGCCTATGGTACGGTCGACGAAACCAATGCGACGCTGGGCATCGTGCGCCTGCACACCGCAACCGAAGACATGCGGAAACTCGACGCCATGCTCGGACGCATCCAGAACGAGCTCTTCGATCTGGGCGCCGATCTGTGCGTGCCGGATACCGGCAAGGACCTTGGCTACGAGCCGTTGCGCATCCTGCCGCGGCAATATGAGCGCATCGAAGCGGAGATTGACGAGCTCAACGGCGATCTGGCGCCGCTCCGCTCCTTCGTGCTGCCGGGCGGCCATCCGGCCGCCGCGCATCTTCACGTCACCCGTACCGTCTGCCGCCGCGCCGAAAGGTTGATCGTCGAACTTGCCGCCCAGCCTGGCGAACATGTGAGCGACGGAGCCATCGCCTATGTCAACCGGCTCTCAGATTTCTTTTTCGTGGCCAGCCGCTGGACCAATGCCAGATCAGGAGCGGGCGACGTGCTGTGGGTGCCGGGAAAAACCCGCCAGGCGTGAGCGCATGTTCGTTCCCCTTCACGACTCGACGCCGCTGAAGGTCATCCGCTTCCAGGCCGTGACACTGGTCATCATTGTTCTCAACGTCCTCGCCTATCTGGCGACCGGGGCTTTCACCTCAGAGGCCGTGCTCACCGCCTTTGCCATGGGTTGGGGCGTGGTGCCGGGCGAACTCACACATCTGGCTCCAAAAGGTCTGGGCTATGACCCGGTCATCGAACCGGCAACGCTCGTGACCTACCAGTTCCTCCATGCCGGTTGGTGGCACCTGCTCTCCAACATGCTGTTCCTGTTCGTGTTCGCCGACAATGTCGAGGACGCCTATGGTCATGCCTCCTTCGCCTTCCTGTATCTCACGGCGGGTGTGGTCGCCGCCCTCGTCTATGTGATCCTGGCGCCGCGCTCGGACATGCCGCTGGTGGGGGCCTCCGGCGCCGTGTCCGGCGTGCTCGGTGCTTATGCGGTGCTGTTCCCCAGGGCCCGGGTCTGGATCCTGCTGTTTCTCAAACTCCCGGTCCGCATCGGTGCCATCTGGGTGCTGGGCGGCTGGTTCGTGCTGCAGGTGGTATCCTGGTGGATGGACCGCGCCAACCCGGAGGCGGGCATCGCCTGGAGCGCCCATGTCGGCGGCTTTCTGGCTGGAGCCGGAATTACCTATTTGCTGCGCCGCCGCCTTTGGCTGCGCTTGAGCGCCTGAACGAGCCCCGCCACAGGGGGCGCGAAAGCGTCGCATTCGGCCCGCAAGCGGCGTTGCCGGAATTGACTTGGGGGTCCGCCGTCACTAGGGTCCGGCCACTTTTTCAAGGCCGCTTTATCGAGGAATGCTATGAAAGTCCTGGTCGCCGTGAAGCGGGTCGTTGACTATAACGTCAAGATCCGGGTGAAGGCCGACGGTTCGGGTGTCGAACTGGCCAATGTGAAGATGTCGATGAACCCCTTCGACGAGATCGGCGTCGAGGAAGCGGTGCGGCTGA
>DAISVW010000089.1:0-8192 GCA_036826695.1 Aestuariivirga sp. | reverse complement strand
GCATCGGCCTCGGCGCGGGCGTTCTTGGCGGCGGCGACGTTGATCTCGCGCGCCTGCTCCTGCGCATTGTGGAGCTTGAGGCGGTGGCGGTTGCCGCCGAAGGAATTGGTGAGGACGATGTCCGCCCCCGCCTCGATGAAGCGGCGGTGCAGCGAGCGCACCCGCTCCGGATGCTCGAAGTTCCACATCTCCGGGGCATCGCCGGAGACCAGCCCCATCTGGAAGTAGTTGGTGCCCGTGGCGCCATCGGCCAGCAGCCATGGGCGGGTCTGAAGAGCCTCGGTGAAGGACGGGCGGGTCATGGCGGTCTCCAATCTGGATTGGGGATATAAAGATTTCTTTATATCGATCTTGTCGGTTTTGCCAAGAACAAACCGTCAGGCTGCCTTCGCCCCATAGAACAGCGTCACCACGTGTTGGGCTTCCGCGAAGAACAGCCAGCGTTCCACAACCGCGGCGGCAAGCGCCAGCAGGGCGGCAAGCAGCGCCACGGGTGGTGCGAGTAAGGCCGCCAGCATGGCGAGCACCGCCGCCACCAGCAGCAGGATCGCCAGCCGCCGCAGCTTCGCCGCATGCTTGCGGGCGACCGCATAGCCCATTTCCTTCTGCACGAAGTTGGCGGACGTATGCGGCACCTCCCACTGGCTGACCCGCCCGATGCGCCCGAGGCCGGTGGCGTCCTCGATGGTCAGGTCGCGCGGCGCGCTGTCGATGCTTTTCCAATAGGCGAGCTTCAGGGCCATGGCGAGGATGAGCAGCACCGAAGCGAGGATCAGCAGGAACCCAGGCAGATTGCCGAACACCGCGGTGATGGCGGCCAGCAGCGAAGCGCCGGTGGCCAGAGCGAAGACCACATAGACCGGCACTGTCAGTGAATTGTTCCAGGCACGGATGGTGGGCAGCGTCGAATAGATCTTGCCGGTGCAGATCACCGTGATCATCGCCAGCACAGCGGTCACTGCAGCGAGCGGCGTAAGCCACGCGGGCGCTGCGATGAGCCCGGTCCAGATAAGGCCGAACAGCAGCGCCGGGATGTAGGTCGCCACCGCCGCAACGCCCTCGCGTGACAGCCAGGACGAGCGCCATTGCGACATCGCCCGCCAGGCGCGTTCCGGATGGCCGAGGTGCAGCGTTGAAGACAGAAGGCCGATGGTGATCAGGCCCAGCGCGATCAGCATGGCAGCAATGCCAAATGCCAGGCTCGAGGCATCGCCATGGCTCATCGCGGCGAGCCCGAGCAGCGCCAGCAGGCCATAGCCGGCGCCCGAGGCTGTCGTGAACAGGATGACGGAATAGGCGGGATGCATGGGCCTAGCCTTCCAGCTCGCCGGACCGGTCAACGGCAGCGGCCGGCGCCTTGGCCTGTTTCGGCGAGAGCAGCTTGTCCGCCCACTGGAACAGCCGGTCGAAGGCTGAGCCATCGGGCCTGGGCAGGGCTTCCGGTGCACTGGTTACCGCATCGCGCCGGACCCGTGGCGGCAGGTACTTGTTCACCGGCTTGTAGCCCATCTGCGGCAGCAGGTCGTAGCCGCCGCGCATGGCCACCAGCTGCGACACATCGGAGGCCGGATCGCCGAGATCGCCGAAATGGCGCGCACCCGTCGGGCAGGCCTTCACGCAGGCCGGCAGCCTGTCCTCGGGTTCGAAATTTTCGTTGTAGATGCGATCGACGCACAGCGTGCATTTCTTCATCACGCCATGGCTCTGGTCATATTCGCGCGCGCCATAGGGGCAGGCCCAGGAGCACAGCTTGCAGCCGATGCAGGTGTCGGCGTTGACGAGCACGATGCCGTCCTCGGCGCGCTTGTAGCTCGCGCCGGTGGGGCAGACGGTGACGCAGGCCGGCTCCTCGCAATGCAGGCAGGAGCGCGGGAAATGCACGATGCGCGATTGCGCCTGGCCTTCCTCGCGCACCTCATAGCCATGGATGCGGTTGAGCCACACGCCCGAAGGATCGGCGCCATACGGGTTCTCGTCGTTGAGCGGCGCCGAATAGCCTTGCGTATTCCACTCCTTGCAGGAGGTGGCGCAGGCCTGGCAGCCGACACAGGTGTCGAGGTCGATCACCAGCCCCAGCTTCTTGCGGGACGGAGCGGGAAGCGATGTCATGAGGCCTCCGCCAGGCTCTTGAGGGTCGCGAATTGCGGCGCGCTTTCCATGCTCTGGTCCTCGGCCTTTTCGACCCGCACCCGGAGATCGTACCAGGCGGCCTGGCCGGTCACCGGGTCGCTGTTGGAATAGCGGTAGCCACCTTCGCGTTCCGGCAGCAGTTCCGAGATCAGGTGATTGAGCAGGAAGCCCTGTTTCGCTTCATCGGCGCCCGGCGCCAGGCCCCAGGCGCCGGATCGCTTGCCGATCGCGTTCCATGTCCACACGGTCTCCGGGTTGACGCCGTCCATCAGCTTGGCCTGCGCCTTGATGGCGCCGTGATGCGAGGTGACCTTCACCCAGTCGCCGTCGGCAACGCCCAGCCTGGCGGCCAGTTGGCGCGCCATGTAGAGCCAGTTGCGGCCAAGGATCTGGCGGAGCCAGGCATTCTGCGATCCCCAGGAATGATACATCGCCATCGGCCGCTGGGTAACCGCATGCAGCGGGTAGTCCGCGCCCGCCACCATCTCGCCCTCGAACGGCGGATACCAGAAGGGAATGGGATCGAAATAGGCGGCGATGCGCTGGCGATGCTCCGCAGGCGGAACAATTTTTCCGTGCCCCCGGGCGGCCAGCCGGAACTTCTGCAAGGGCTCGCAATAGAGCTGGTGGATCACCGGTTCCGGCTTGCCGATGAAGCCGAAGAAGGTGGCCCAGTCGAGATAGGCCCAGTTCACATGGCGGTAGTATTTCATGTGGTCCGGCAGTTCGTAGAACCAGTGGCAGCCATTGGCGATGTATTGCTCGAGCTGCCTGGGGTTGGGGGCGCCCCGCCCCTGGGCGCGGCCATTGGGCCCACGGAAGCCGGTGAGCGGGCCCACACCCGGCGCGCGCTCGTGGTTGACGATGTAGTCCGGATAGCCGCCGGGATAGCGCGGCGTTCCGTCGTTTCGCGTCATGCCGCTCAAACCCAGACGCGCGCCAAGGTCGAGCAGTACGCTCTGGAAGGGCCGCACGTCGCGCTCAGGTTCCGTCACTGGCTGGCGGATCGAGTCCGCCGGGCCATCGGCTTCTGAAATCGGCCGGTCGAGCAGCGAGATGCAGTCCCAGCGCTCGAGATAGGTGGTGTCCGGCAGGATCAGGTCGGCATAATGCACCATCTCGGAGGCATAGGCGTCGGAATAGATGATCTTCGGGATGGTGTAGGAGCCGTCCGGCTCCTTCTGGGTGAGGTAGCGGATGGTGTCCGGCACGTTCATCGCCGAATTCCAGCTCATGTTGGCCATGTACATGAACAGGACGTCGATGCCGTAAGGGTCCTTCTTGGCGGCATTGGTGATGACCATGTGCATCATGCCGTGGGCGGCGAGGGGGGCTTCCCAGCTATAGGCCTTGTCGATGCGCTGCGGGCGGCCTTCGGCGTCGACGAGCAAGTCCTCCGGCGCTGTCACGAAGCCGAGTGGCGGCCCGGGAAGCGGCGCGTTGGGCTTCACCTGGCCGGGCTTGCCGGCCGGCTTGACGCCGGGCGGCGGCGGCTTCGGGAACGGCGGCTTGTAACGGAACCCGCCCGGAACATCGATGGTGCCAAGCAGGATCTGAAGCAAATGGATGCTGCGGCAGCTGTGGAAGCCGTTGGCATGGGCGGAGATGCCGCGCATGGCGTGCATCGATACCGGCCGGCCGATCATCTTCTCGTGATAGCGGCCCAGATGATCCGTCCACGGAACATCGAGCGCGATCTCGCGCTCGAAGGCGGTGCGGGCAAGCTCCGCGGCGATGCGCCTGATGGTGTCCACCGGAACGCCGCAGCGGTCCGCCACCTGGTCCGGCGCCCACTCCGGCGCCAGAAAGCGCTCGGCGATAAGCGTGAAGGAGGGCACCACGCGCCGCCCGTCCGGCTGCTTGTAGCGGCCCATCTGCGTTGGCGCGGCGCCGGGCGTGAGGGCTGGCATCGGCGAGCCGGAATGCCCGTCCCAGACCAGCGCCGCGCCCTGCTGGTTGCGTGCGAACAGCCCGTCATCGGCGCCACCCGGGTTCTCGATGATGAGCCACGGCGCATTGGTGTAGCGCAGCAGATAGTCACCATCGATCTTCTGAGCGGCAATCAGTTCGTGGATGAGCGCGCCCACGAACAGACCATCGGTGCCAGGCCTTATGCCGATCCATTCATCCGCGATCGCCGAATATCCGGTGCGGATGGGGTTGATCGAGACGATCTTGGCGCCGCGCGCCTTGAGCTGGCCGAGCGCCTTCTTGATCGGGGTCGAGGCGTGGTCCTCCGCCACCCCGAACAGCATGAAGTATTGCGTGTGCTTCCAGTCAGGCTCGCCGAATTCCCAGAACGAGCCGCCAAAGGTGTAGAGCCCGGCCGCCGCCATGTTGACGGAGCAGAAGCCGCCATGGGCCGCGTAGTTGGGCGTTCCGAATTGTGAAGCCCACCAGCCGGTGAGCCCCTGGCTCTGGTCGCGGCCGGTGAAGAAGGCGAGTTTCCGCGGATCTTTGGCGCGCGCCTCGGAGAGCCACCGGGTGGCCGTGGCGAGTGCTTCTTCCCACTCGATTTCACGGAATTCGCCAGAGCCCCGCTCGCCTGCGCGGATCAGCGGCTTCGACAGCCGGGCCGGTGAATAGTGCTGCATGATGCCGGCGGCGCCCTTGCCGCAGATCACGCCCTTGTTGACAGGGTGGGCCGGGTTGCCGTCGATGTAGGTGACGCGGCCATCTTTCAGTTGCACCCTGATGCCGCAGCGGCAGGCGCACATGTAGCAGGTGGTCGTTTTGACCTCGTCCCAGGTCTTGGGCGAAGTATTCACGGCGGGTTCGGTCATGCGCGGTTCAACCTGCGAGTCTAATCTCTGCTACTCTACCGGCTATCTTGGCCCTATGATAGGTCCAGTCACAGTGTTCACAGGGACCAAACTTGCGCGATTGGCTTGTCCACATAAGGCGCAGCGAGCATGCCAGCCTTCAGACCCAGATCCGCGAGGCGCTGGTGGCCGCCATTCTCGACGGGCAGCTGGCCCGGGAAGAGCCGATTCCATCGACCCGCAAGATGGCCAAGAGCCTCGGCGTGTCGCGCAACACCGTGGTGCTCGCCTATCAGGGGCTGCTCGACGACGGCTATCTGATGGCCCGCGAGCGCTCGGGTTATTATGTCTCCGAGAAGGCCATCGAGACGGCGGCGCCGCCGAAACTCGCGGTGAAGCAGGCAGCATCCGCCCGCAGCATCGACTGGTCGCGCCGTCTCACCATGCGTCCTGCCGCCCAGGCCAATGTCTCGAAGCCGCTGGACTGGCAGTCCTATTCCTATCCCTTCATCTATGGCCAGGTGGACCACAATCTGTTTCCGCTGGCTGAGTGGCGGGACTGCGCCCGCCAGGCGCTGGGAAAGAAGTGGCTCGGCTCCTGGACCAACGACACCTGGGCGCATGACGACCCCTTGCTGGTCGAACAGATCCGCCGCCGCATCCTGCCGCGCCGCGGCATCATGGCGGGCGATGACGAGATTCTGGTGACGCTGGGCGCCCAGAACGCGCTCTACCTGCTGACCGCCCTGCTGGTCAGTGCCAAGACGCGGGTGGGCATGGAGGAACCGGGCTACCCCGACATCCGGAACATCTTCAGCCTCAGCACGCCTGATGTGGCGCTGCTGCCGGTGGACGAGAAGGGGCTGGTACCAAACGATTCGTTCAACGCCTGCGATATCGTCTTCACCACGCCGAGCCACCAGTTTCCGACCACCGTGACCATGCCGCTCGAACGCCGGCTCGAACTTCTGAAACGCGCCGCGAGGCATGACGTCCTGATCATCGAGGATGATTATGAGTTCGAAACCAACTATGTGAACGAGCCATGCCCGGCGCTCAAGTCGCTCGATGACGAGGGCCGCGTGGTCTATGTGGGCTCGCTGTCGAAAACCCTGTTTCCGGGCCTGCGGCTCGGCTTCCTTGTGGCGCCGGCCAGTGTCGTGGCCCAGGCCCGCGCCTTGCGCCGGCTGATGGTGCGCCACGCGCCAAACAACAATCAGCGCACGGCGGCGCTGTTCCTGTCACTCGGCCACCACGATACGCTGATCCGCCGTCTGCATCGCGCCTATCGCAGCCGCTGGGAGGTGATGGGAGAGGCTCTGAACCGGCATCTCCCCGAGGCCAGCCGGGTGCCGAGCTTCGGCGGCACCAGTTTCTGGGCCAAAGGGCCTCCCCGGCGCGACAGCGAGGAACTGGCGCGCGCCGCTGCAATGCGCGGCGTACTGATCGAGCCGGGCCGCATTGCCTTCGGCGCGCCCGATGGGCCGCGCAACTTCTATCGCCTCGCGTTCTCCTCGATTGAAGAGAGCAAGATCGAGCCCGGCATCCGCATCCTGTCAGACCTGGTGCGGCGCTGCCCGGCATGACCCTGCAGTCCGATAATCGCGCGCTCGCCACGCTGTGCGTCCTTGGCGGGGTGGGCCTCGCGTCGGCCCAGGATGCGGTGGTGAAATACATGTCCTCGGGCTACCCGGCCTATGAGACACTGCTGTTCCGCTGTGTCGCCACCGTGCCGGTGATCCTGTTTCTTCTGTGGCGGGCGGGCCGTGGCTGGTCGATCGCCACACCGCTGCTGCCGCGCGTTCTGCTGCGCGGCCTGATCCTTGCGGGCGCCTATCTCTGCTTCGTGCTGTCGCTCGCCGCGATGCCGATCGCCAATGCGGTGGCGATCTATTTCACCATGCCGTTCTTTGTGGCGGGCCTCGCCGGGCCGCTGCTGGGCGAGCGCGTCAGGCTGCACCGCTGGCTGGCGATCATCGCCGGTTTCATCGGCGTCCTGATCATGGTGCGCCCTGGTGCCGGCGTTTTCGAGCCGGCGGCGCTGTTCGCGCTGCTCTCGGCGATTGGCTATGCGGTGGGGCAGATGCTGGGCCGGCCCTTGTCGCAGCAGGTGCCGCCGATCATCATCGCTGCCTGGCAGAACATCGTCTATGCCGCCGTGGCGGTCGCGGTGGGGCTTCTCTTCAACACCGTCGATTTTGGCGGCTTCACCCATCCGAGCCTGGTGTTTCTGTCGCGCCCATGGGTTTGGCCGGGGCCCTTCGATGCGGCACTTCTTCTGGGCCACGGCGTGCTCGCCGCCTGCGCGATGATCCTGTTCATCAACGCCTACCGCCTGGCGGAAACCACTTTCGTCGCACCCTGCGAGTATTCCGCGATGATCTGGGCGGTGCTGTTCGGATACTTCCTGTTCGGCGATTTCCCGGACTTATACACCTGGACCGGGGCCGCCATCGTCATCACCGCCGGTATCCTGATGATCCTGCGCGACCGCCAACTCGACCGGTCAATGCGCTGATCGCCTGACCTGGCTGGCGGCCGTCCGTAAGTGCGGCGTTGACAGCGGGCAGGGATCAAGTTACATGTAACCCAGAAGTGATTGGCATGCGTGGAACCGTCAATTCTAGATCCTCCCGCGATAAGGGGCAGGCCCACCGGGCCCGGATGCGCGCGCGCGGTCTCCGGCCCATCCAGATATGGGTTCCGGACGTGCGCTCGGCTGCTTTCCAGTCCGAATCGCATGCCCAGTCAATGGCTGATGCCCAGAGCCCGCAGGCAAGTGACGATCAGGCCTTCATCGACGCCATCTCCGGCATGGGCGAGCCTTGAGGCGCGGCGACATCTGGACTGTTTCAGGCGGCGGAAGCTACACCGGAAAACCGCGTCCGGCGGTGATCATCCAGGAAGACAGTTTTGATGCGACAGCCTCGGTTACGGTCTGCGCTTTCACCAGCGATACGGCCGATGCCCCTCTGTTCCGCGTACTGGTCGAGCCAAGCCGCGCCAACGGCCTGCGCCTTGCCTCGCGCCTGATGGCCGACAAGGTAACAACGGTGCCGAAGGACCGGCTCGGCTCGAGGCTGGGCCGCCTCGATGAGGCTGACATCCTGCGGCTCAATCAGGCTCTTCTGGTGTTTCTGGGGCTGGCGGGGCCGGTGCGGAAACAAGACTGACGCGGCGGCCCTGAAGTAACCGGCAGGGTCAGATCGGATAGCCAGCCCAGCCTTTAACCGTACGCAGCGCCAGCGACGACTGGATGCGCTGCACGCCGGGCAGCCTGGAGATGCGCGCGCGGTGGAT
>DAISVW010000088.1:0-8201 GCA_036826695.1 Aestuariivirga sp. | reverse complement strand
GATTGACGTCTGTCTAGTACCGCGCGTAGACCGCGAGCTGGTCCGCTGCGCTGATGATCTCGTATGCAAAGTGCGTGTCGAGCCACCCGAGATCTCCAAACAGCGGCCGCTTTGGAATGACGGATTTGGTAATTGCCGGATCGAGGGACTTGATCAGCGGCACCAGCAACTCGGCAAGATAGAAGCACAACAGGATAAGGCCGAACAGGAACACCGCCGCGCCAGACACGATCAACACCTTGCTGGCCATTCCCGGAGCAAGGTTCCGGAACGACATGTAATGGGAATAAAGAGCTGCGATGATGCCGTAGGTGAGAGAAATCAAGGCGAGCAGTCCGGCGCTTGGTCCCCCGGTTGTCGGAACAATCTTTGCGGCGACCAGTGGCATCGCTCCGATTGCCAGAAAAGCCAGGGCCAATGGCGTCCAGAACGAGGCATACTCGTCAAGCTTGCGCAGAATCTGGTATTCGCGCTGCCTTCCGATCCCGATCGACAGAACAATCACGACGACGGCCAGCAGATAGGCGGTCAGCAGGACCCGGCCCAGCGGACTGAGCGGCGTTGCGATGTGGATGAAGGGAAATTGCCCGGAGACGGTGATCAGCTGCAAGAGAGCGAGGATCACGCCGCCAAGGATGATCAACCCGACGAGTGCCGCAACCTTCGAGAATTCGGTGCGTTCGTATCCGTTGCCTTTCCATACGAATTCCGAAAGCCGGCCGAGCGCCAGACTGACGGCGCCCGAAATAGCCGCGGCAACGGCCACGACCAAGATGCCGATGACGGCGATTCCCCCATAGAGTGGAAAGACCGAATAGATCGACCTGCCGGGGGCCGGCGGCCCCATCGGCACCGCGATGCTCCGTAACTCGGACCACGCGATAAGACAGAACAGAAAGGTGATCAGCGGAACCCACACAAGCAGGTTGAGGAGAACCGTGCGGAGAACCGCCACGGCGCCTGAAAAATAGTCAATCTTGCTGCTGGGGTTCAGATAGCCGATATTGCGCCGCAGGAAGCTGAGCGGCGTGTCGCGCGGATTGTTGGCGGGATGTGGCTGAGGACTTGAAGCATTGCCCTCGGCATTAGCGTCCGGGTGCGCTGGAGCTGTTTCGGAGAACGGATACTTCTAGCCGTGGTCGCGCCGGTACCAGAGCCACGAGAGCCCAGAAAAGCCACCCCCCGACGCGGTGGATTGGTAGTCGAAGCGCTCAAGAACCTTGCTGTCGTTCAGCGCCTGCAGGGCCCCAAGGCAAAATGTCGCCGATCGCACGCCGCCACCGCTGCGCGCCAGCCCCGACCAGATTTCCTGTTCGCCTTTGCCAAAATCCCGTCTGAGCGCTGTCTGCTCTTCGGCGACAAGTTCTGCAGACTGTTCGGGAGAAACGTAGATCTTCGGCTGTCTGCCGTCAGAGTGGTGGGCTTTGTCCATGGGTCGCGCCCTCCTCGGCCGGGGGCTCTTTCCAGCAGTCCATGACCCCACCTGCCTTACTTGGAATTTATGACAATAAACAAAATCAGGGCAGTGTCGATAGGCTTTGCGAACAGCGTCCGTACTGAGCCCTCTACCGGCGCCCAAACAGTTTCTCGAGGTCGGCGAGTTTGAGTTCGATGAAAGTGGGGCGGCCATGGTTGCACTGGCCGGAATTGGGGGTCCGCTCCATCTCGCGAAGCAGGGCGTCCATTTCCTCCGGCCTCAGCCTGCGGCCGGCGCGCACCGAGTGGTGGCAGGCCATGGTGGCGAGCACATGGTTGAGGCGCTCCTCGAGGTTCGCCGTCTCGCCGGTCTCGGCGAGCTCGCCCGCGATATCGCGCAGGATCCCCGCGATATCCGCCTTGCCGATGGCGGCGGGAACCTCGCGCACCAGTACCGCACCCGCGCCGAAGGCTTCGAGCGCGAGGCCGCCCTGGGCCAGAAGTTCCGCCGCTGCGGAAAGCCGCTCGGCCTCGACGGGGTCAAGCTCCACCACTTCGGGGACCAGCAGCGGCTGGGCCTCGATGCCGCGCCCGGCGCGCTCCCGCTTCAGGCGTTCATAGACGAGGCGCTCATGGGCGGCGTGCTGGTCGACGAGCACGAGGCCAGTGGCGGTTTGCGCCACGATGTAACTGTCATGGATCTGGGCGCGGGCCTGGCCCAGCGGATGATCGGCCGGTGGCGGCGTGGTGGCTGCGTCCGGCGCGGCGGCGGGCGGCATCGCCATGTCGAAGGCGGCCTGGGCCTGTTCGGCGAAGCCCGAAGGCCGGAACGGTGGTGGCATCGCCGGGCGGAAGCGTTGCGCCGCCTGGCGGGCAAGCCCGGTATCGGCCACCGGGCGGCCGCCCAGCGCGGCGCGGATGGCGCTGACGATCAGCCCGCGCACCAGCCCGCCGTCGCGGAAGCGCACATCTGCCTTGGCGGGATGGACATTGACGTCGACGCGGTCCGGCGGGCAGGAGACGAACAGCACCAGCGCCGGGTAACGCCCGCCCGGCATGAGATCGGCATAGGCGGCGCGGATCGCGCCTGCCAGCAGCTTGTCGCGCACGCTGCGGAAGTTGACGAACATGTATTGGAGGCCCGCCGTGTTGCGCGAGAAGGTGGGGAGCCCGGCATAGCCCCTGACCGTGACACCCTCGCGCCCGGCCTCGAAGGCCACGGCATTTTCCATGAACTCCGCGCCCAGGATGCGGCGGACCCGCGCTTCGCCGGTCTCGCCCTTCGGCACGTCGACGAGGCGGCGTTCCTCGGTGACGAAGGAGAAGCCGGTTTCCGGATGGGCCAGCGCCAGGCGGCGGACGACCTCCGCTGCTTCGGCGGTTTCCGTGCGGTCGGTCTTCAGGAACTTGAGGCGGGCCGGGGTGGCGAAAAACAGGTCCCTCACGTCAATCTCGGTGCCGCGCGACAGTGCTGCCGGACGGGGCGGCGCCACCAGGCCGCCCTCGACCGAGATCACATACGCCTCGCCGCCGCCCCGTGGACGCGACGCGATGATCAGGCGGCTCACCGCGCCGATCGATGGCAGCGCCTCGCCGCGAAAGCCCAGGAACCGGATGTCGATCAGATCGTCGTCGGGGAGTTTCGAGGTGGCATGGCGCTCGACCGCCAGGGCGAGGTCCTGCGGGCCCATGCCGATACCGTCGTCGGTGACGCGGATCAGGCTCTTGCCGCCGCCGCGGAAGGCGACGTCGATCTCGCTGGCGCCAGCGTCAACGGCGTTCTCGACCAGTTCCTTGACGACGCTGGCCGGCCGTTCGATCACCTCGCCGGCGGCGATGCGGTTGACGGTGCCTTCCGAAAGCCTGCGGATTCGCATAGCGACAGTGTAGCGCGGCGCCAGGGCCGAAGCAGCCCCTTTACCTGATCCCTTCCGGGCGGCCGACCACGGTGACGATCAGCCGGTCCGGGTGAAGAAGCCGCTTCGCCTGCGCCTTCACCTGATCGAGGGTGACGGCCTCCACAAGGCCATTGCGCTTTTCGACGTAGTCGATGCCGAGGTTCTGCTGCTGCAGGCCCAGAAGCTGGTTGGCGATCGCCGCGTTGCTCGAGAAGCGCAAGCCATAGGAGCCGGTGAGATAGGTCTTGGCCTCGTCGAGTTCGGCCTGGGTTGGGCCTTCATCAGCGTAGCGGGCGATCACCTGCCGGGCCAGATCGAGAGCCTCGCCCGCCGACTTGTTGGCTGTTTGCAGGACGCCGGCATAGTAGCCGACACGCTCGCCTGGCGACAGGCCGAAGCTGACGCCATAGGTGAGGCCGCGCTTTTCGCGGATTTCGGTGGCGAGGCGCGAGGTGAGACCGCCACCGCCAAGGATTTCCGCCATCACGAAGGCAGCGATGAAATCAGGATCGTTGCGCAGAATGCCCTCATGTCCGATGACAATGACGCTTTGTGGCATGTCGCGGTCGATGATCTTGAGCTTTGGGCCCAGCTCGGGCCTGGCGGGCGGCAAGGCCGGTGTGGGCGGGGCTTTTTCGGGGAGGCCGCCGAACACCTTGTCGAGCAGGGCCCCAAGCGCGGCGGCGGTGATGTCGCCCACCACCGCCACCTGCAGACTGTCACGATTGAAAATGCGGCGGTGCGCGGCGCGCAGGTCATCCGCCGTCATGGCCTTCAGGGTGTCTTCGGTGCCGCTGCTGCGGCGGGAATAAGGATCGCCTGGCAGGATTTGCTCCGACCATGACCGCCAGGCGATGCTCTGCGGATCCTGCTGCTCGTCCTGAACGCTTACCAGAAACTGGCGGCGCACCCGCTCCAGCGGTTCTTCGTCAAACCGCGGCGAGGTGAGCGCCAGGCGCAGGAGATCGAGTGACTGTTCGCGGTTGGCGCTGAGCGTCTGGAAGCTGCCCTCGAAGAAATCATCGCCCGCATCGAACGACATGCGGAAGGCCAGCTCCTCTTTCTTTTTCTGGAAGGCCTCGGAGGGCATGTCGCCGGCGCCTTCATCGAGCATGCCGGTGAGGAATGTCGTGACGCCCTCCTTGCCCGCGGGGTCATTGGCGCTGCCACTGCGGAACGAGAAGTTCATGGCCATCAGGGGAATGGCTTTCTCCTCCACAAGCCAGGCCTTGATGCCGCCGGGGCTGGTCACTTCCTGGATGGTGAAGGCGCGGGCCGCCGCGGGCAGGGCCACTGCCAGCCACGCCGCCAGCAGCAGTCCGGAAATGCTGCGTATACTGAACGATTTCATGGCGATCACTGGCTCTGGTCCTCCGGAAGAAGGATGCCGGTGACCGAGGCCCGCTGGTCAAGATACTTGCGGGCCGCCGCATTGACATCCGCCACCGTCACCTTCGTCATCTCCTCGTCCCAGCCGAGGACATCCTCGACGCTCTGGCCGGTGGTGAGTGCGACGCCGAACATGCGGGCCAGCGATTGCTGGGAGTCAAGAACATAGACGGCGCTCGCCAACGCCTGGTTCCGGCTGCGGTCGAGCTCCTCCTGGGTGACGCCGCTCCGGACAAGCTCCGCGAGAACGCCATCCATGGCCTTCTCCAGCTGATCGACGCCAATCCCCGGATTGGGAACGGCGTAGACGGCGATGCTGCCGTGATCGAGGGTGTCGGCACTGGACCAGGCGCCGGAATGGGCGGCGAGCTTCTGCTGAACCGTCAGGGCGCGATAGAGCCGGCTCTGGGTTCCGCCGCCCAGAATTTCGGCGAGAAGCGAGAGAGCGCCTTCCTCGCGCAGTGACAGCTGACGGGCGGAGGGTGTGAGATACTGCCGCTGCCAGCTGGGCGTGCTGGCGCGAGCATCACGCATGATCACGCGGCGCTCGGCATTGGGAATCGGCTCGGATGGCCGCTGCCGTTCCGCCGCCGGGCGGGTGTTTTCGATGGGGCCGTAGTAGCGCTCGGCGAGCGTCTTCACCTCTTCGGCAGAAACATCCCCGGCGACGATCAGGATGGCGTTTTGCGGTTGATAGTGCCGGGCGTAGAAGTCCATGGCATCCTGCCGCGTCAGCTGCGCGACCTGGTCCATCCAGCCGATCACCGGCTTGCCGTAAGGATGAACGAGGTACAGCGCGGCATTGAGCTGCTCGGCGAGAAGGCTCGACGGATCATTGTCGGTGCGCTCGCGGCGCTCTTCCTTCACCACATCGCGCTCGGGCAATACCGACTGGTCCGTCAGTACAAGGTTCTTCATGCGGTCGGCTTCGAGTTGCATGACCAGCGGCAGCCGGTCCTACATCACCCGCAGGAAGTAGGCGGTGTAGTCATGCGAGGTAAAGGCGTTCTCCTGGCCGCCGTTGGCCCGCACCAGACGGCTGAACGCGCCATCCGGATAGCTGGCCGTGCCCTTGAACATGAGGTGTTCGAGAAGATGCGCGATGCCGGCCTTGCCTTCGGGTTCGTCGGCCGCACCGGCCTTGTACCAGACCATGTGGGTCACCACCGGCGCGCGGCGATCCGGGATCACCACCACCTGCATGCCGTTGCCGAGCGTGAAGGTGGTGAGCGGAATGTCCAGTGCCCGCGCCGGCAG
Source organism: Aestuariivirga sp. (assembly GCA_036826695.1). Classification (GTDB taxonomy): domain Bacteria; phylum Pseudomonadota; class Alphaproteobacteria; order Rhizobiales; family Aestuariivirgaceae; genus Aestuariivirga. The sequence continues at coordinate 2,241 of DAISVW010000088.1, read as the reverse complement.
AGCCAGCAGGACAAGGACAACAAAACCGGAAAGAAGCCGCTGAAGCAGGGTCATGGCGATCTCATGCTGTCTGGTGAAGCCGCGGCGCGCCGGTCAGCCGGGGTCATTCATCCTTGAAAATGTTGCCGATGTTGAAGACGGTCCCGTAATTCGGGTTCTTCGTCTTCTTCTGGGCGATGTAGTAGGCCTGCAACTCTTCCCGCAGCTGCTGATCGCTCTTCTTGCTGCCGTCCGGATTGGTGAGCGAGATGCCGACATTGGTATAGACGGCGTAGGGCCCATCGTTCACGGCCGGGGCGGGTGTCGCAACGGTAGAACGCGGCGCCGGGGCCGGGGCGGCGAGGGCCGCAGTCTCGTTGGCGTAGGCGGCGGGGTCGGGTGCCGCCGTCGTCGTGCCCGGCGGCGGCAGGGCGAGGTCTGGCGGAATGGTCAGGTCCTGGCGCATCGAGGCGGTCTGGGCAGGCGTGTCCTTCTCCAGATAGTTGCGCATCGTACTGCCGCAGCCGGCCACGCCAATGGCCAGCAAACCCACCGCAACCGACACAACTCCAGATCTCATTCTCATACCCGTCTTGCCACCGGCGGCGGAAACTGCCGTCGAAATCAGGCTTTTCCGCGGCGGTCCCGATGCTCGCCCAGCACCAGCGACTCATAGAGCAACAGGCCGACGCCCGCAACAATCGCAACATCGGCCACGTTGAACACATACCAGCTAAAGCCCTGATAATGAAAATGGAAAAAGTCGGCGACCGCGCCGCGCAGCAAGCGGTCAAGCGCATTGCCCAGGGCCCCGCCGATGACCAGTCCCAAGGCTGCGGCGGTCAGGGCGTGGCTGCTGCGGCAGGCCCACAGCCAGAGGCCCAGCACGATGATCAGGCTCATCACGGCGAGCGCTTCCTGCAGGTGGGTGGAGAACAGGCCGTAGGACACGCCCTTGTTCCAGACCATGACGAGGTTGAAGAAGGAGGTGACCGCGACGGGAGATTTCGCCTCGATGCCATAGACATCGAGCATCCACCATTTATGCGCCTGGTCAATGCCGAAGACCAGGACGGCGACCGCCAGCACCAGGGGCGCGAGCGGACTCCAAACCCTGAGCCGCATCACACCGTCTTGCCGGAACGGCCCTGCCACTCCCGCACCGCTTCGGCATCGCGCGCGGTGATGTCGGGGAATTCCGGATCGCTGCCCACATCGGCGGTGATCTTCCAGGAGCGGGCGCATTTGCGGCCACTGGCCGGACGGAACACCACGGCCACGCCCTTGACGCCGTCGAGCCGGAAGGCCTCCGCCGGGCCTTCGCCGGAGATCAGCCGGGCGCCCGACGTGATCGAGATTTCCGCAAGGTCGACGCCGTCCAGCGCCGCCAGCAGGCCAGCGTCCGCCACATAGACGTCGGGTGCCGCCTCCAGCGCCGAGCCGATGGTCTTCTTTTCCTGGCGCTCGATCTCGAGCGCGCCGGTGACGACGGAGCGCACGTCGCGGATCTTGTCCCATTTGGCGGCAAGTTCGGCGTCCGTCCATTCCTCCGGCGGGCGCGCGAACTGCATCAGATGGACGGAAGAGCCCTCGCCGGAAAACCGCGCCAGCCACACTTCTTCCATGGTGAAGGCCAGCACCGGCGCCCACCAGGTGGCAAGGCAGTGGAACAGCTGGTCCATCACCGTGCGGCAGGCGCGGCGGCGGACGCTGGACCACGGATCGCAGTAGAGCGAGTCCTTGCGGATGTCGAAATAGAAGGCCGAGAGATCGACCGTCATGAAATTGTTGAGCAGCGCGAACAGCCGCTTGTAGTCGAACACCTCATAGGCCTGGCGCACCCCGGCCCCAAGTTCATGAAGCCGGTGCAGGATGTACCGCTCGAGCTCCGGCATGTCGCGGGCGGGCACGCGCTCCCACTCGGAGAAGCCGTCGAGTGCGCCCAGAATGTAGCGCATGGTGTTGCGGAGCTTGCGGTAGGCCTCGACATTGGTCTTGAGGATTTCGGGGCCGAGGCGCAGGTCCTCGGCATAGTCCGAGGAGGCGACCCACAGGCGCAGGATGTCGGCGCCCGACTGCTTGATCACGTCCTGCGGCGCCACGATGTTGCCGAGCGATTTTGACATCTTCCGCCCATCCTCGGCGACCACGAAGCCATGGGTCAGCACCGCGTCATAGGGCGCGCGGCCCCTGGTGCCGCAGGCTTCGAGCAGCGAGGAATGGAACCAGCCGCGGTGCTGGTCCGAGCCTTCGAGATAGAGG
>DAISVW010000087.1:0-8266 GCA_036826695.1 Aestuariivirga sp. | reverse complement strand
AATGGGCAGCGCACCCTCGCCGGTGCGACGGCCGCCACTTGAGATCAGCTGGTTCGCCTGCTGCTCGTCGAAACCGAGATGCGCGGCCACGGGAACGGTGAACTGCGTGAAACCGCCCGAGACCAGCGCCGCATGCGCGCCATGGGCTTTCATGGTGGCGATCAGCGTGCGCCCGCCCGGCATGTAGGTGAGGCGCTCGCGGATGATCCTGCCGATCACCGCTTCATCAAGCCCTTTCAAAAGCCGCACGCGGGCCTCGAGCGCCGCTTCGAAATCAAGCTCGCCCCGCATGGCGCGGGCGGTGATCTGACGAATGGCGGGGCCGGCGCCCGCCTCCTCGCCCAGCTCGTCGATGCATTCCTGCTCGATCATGGTCGAATCCATGTCGGCGATCAGCAGGCGCTTGCGGCGGTTGTGGCTGGAGACCAGCGCGGCATCGACGGGGAAGGCCTTCACGGCCACCAGAAATTCCGGAAGCCGCGGGAAGTCCGGAACCTCGCAGGCATCGCCCGCCGCCAGCCAGTGCGGCGCGTCGCCCCCCAAGTCATGGAGCAGGGCCAAGACGCCGGCGTCGATTGCGCCGGAGCCGGGGGCTGCTATGAGGACGAGGACGGAATCCATGATGGCTCTACCGCAAAAACGCGCGCTGCTTATCGCAGGGCCCACCGCCAGCGGCAAGTCCGCGCTGGCGCTGGCGCTGGCGCATGAGCGGAACGGCGTGATCATCAATGCCGATGCCATTCAGGTTTATGATGCGTTGCGAATTCTCTCCGCCCGGCCCACGGCGGCGGCGGAGGCGCTGGCCCCACACCGGCTCTATGGACATGTTGCCGCAACGGACGCCTATTCGGTGGCGGCCTGGCTCAACGATGCGCGGCGTGAGATCGCCGCGGCGTGGGCGGCAGGCCGCCTGCCGATCGTGACCGGCGGCACCGGGCTCTATTTCAGGGCGCTGGAGCAGGGTCTGGCGCCGGTACCGCCGGTTCCGGCGGACATCCGCGCGGCTGGGCGGGGCTTTGACGGCGATCTTCATGCGTAAGTGCTGCTGCGTGACCCGTAACGGGCCCCACGACTCTCTCCCGGTGACCGCCAGAGGCTGATCCGCGCCCTCGAAGTGTTCGAGGCGACGGGCCGCTCGCTGCACGATTGGCAGCGGCAGGGCGGGGCTGAGGCGCCGCTCTCAGGCGCAGAGGTTGAGCGGATCTTTCTCGACGTGCCAAGGTCTGAGCTCCATGCCCGCGCTGCCGCGAGGTTCCAGACAATGCTCGGGGCAGGGGCGCTGGACGAGGCGCGGGCGATGATGGATGTCGATCCGGCGTTGCCGGTGATGAAGGCAATCGGGCTGCGCGAATTGATGTCCCATCTCCGGGGTGAGATCAGCCTCGATGAGGCCGTCGCCGCGGCCGAAACCGCCACCCGCCGCTACATCAAGCGCCAGACCACCTGGTGGCGTGGCCAGATGGCCCATTGGCGTCAATAGGCTGCGGCACGGGCCTTGCGTTTCCCGGTGGCGGCGGCTATAGGCCGCTCCGTCAACTGCAACACACACGCGGGGGCAGGCTCCGGCGCATGAGGTTTCGGCCTCCACATAGCGCCTGATCCATCCGGTGCCGGAGCGATCCGGTCACTTTCCCCGCGGCGGATCAACCGGAAAAGGACATTACGGCATGGCTCTGCCAGATTTCTCCATGCGCCAGCTTCTGGAAGCGGGCGTTCACTTCGGCCACCAGACCCACCGCTGGAACCCGAAGATGCGGAACTACATCTATGGTAGCCGCAACGGCATTCACATCATCGACCTGTCGCAGACGGTGCCGCTGTTGCGCCAGGCGCTGGTGACGGTTCGTGACACCGTGGCCAAGGGGGGCCGCGTGCTGTTCGTGGGCACCAAGCGCTCGGCCTCCGAGCAGGTGGCCGATGCCGCCAAGCGCTCGGCGCAGTATTACGTCAACTCCCGCTGGCTCGGCGGCACGCTGACCAACTGGAAGACAATCTCGAATTCGATCAAGACATTGCGCCAGGTCGACGAGACACTGGGCAAGGAGAATTCCGGCCTCACAAAGCGTGAACTCCTTGAACTGACCCGCACCAAGGAAAAGCTCGACAAGGCCCTGGGCGGCATCAAGGACATGGGCGGCACGCCTGACCTGGTGTTCGTGATCGATACCAACAAGGAGCAGATCGCCATCAAGGAGGCGAACCGCCTCGGCATTCCGGTGATCGCGGTGATCGACACCAATTCGGACCCCGCGGGCGTTACCCTGCCGATCCCCGGCAATGATGATGCCGGCCGCGCCGTGGCGCTCTATTGCGCTCTCGTGAGCCGGGCCTGCATCGCAGGCATCTCGCTGGCCCCGCCCGGGGCCGGCGGCGGCGTCGGCGCCGCCGAGAACCCCGTGCCTGAGGAAGTGCCCGCGGCCTGATCCGGCCCCGAACTGACGTTCAACAAGAGGTGGAACATGGCCGAGATCACGGCTGCGATGGTGAAAGACCTGCGCGAGAAGACCGGCGTGGGCATGATGGACTGCAAGGCGGCGCTGGCTGCCACCAACGGCGACATGGAAGGAGCCGTCGACTGGCTGCGCGCCAAGGGCCTCGCCAAGGCCGCCAAGAAATCGTCCCGGGTGGCGGCCGAGGGCCTCGTCGCGGTGGCGGTTGACGGCACAACGGGCGCTGTCGTCGAGGTCAATTCCGAGACGGACTTCGTGGCCCGGAACGAGAAGTTCCAGGCCATGGTTGCCGACATCTCGAAGCTGGCGCTGAGGGCCAATGGCGATTCGGAAAAGCTCAAGACCATGCACATGCCGGGTTCGCCGCACGCGGTGGCCGAGTATGTGGCTGAAATGGTGGCGTCCATCGGCGAGAACATGACGGTGCGCCGGACCGCCTGGCTCACCGTGAAGGATGGGGTGATCGGCACCTATGTCCACAATCAGATCGCGCCGGGTGCCGGCAAGATCGGCGTGGTCGTGGCGCTCGAGTCGACCGGCAACAAGGCGGCGCTCGCCGAGTTCGGACGGCTGCTCGCCATGCATGTGGCGGCCACCAACCCCGTGGCGCTGACGCTGGACCAGGTGCCGAAGGACGTGCTCGCCCGCGAGACCGCCATCCTCGAGGAAAAGAACGCCGGCAAGCCCGCCAATGTGATGGAGAAGATCGTGGCCTCGGGCCTCAAGACCTTCGCCAAGGAAAACTGCCTGCTCGAACAGGCCTATGTGCATGACGGCGCCAAGACGGTGACCCAGGCGATCGGCGAGGCCGCCAGGGCGGCGGGCGCGGACGTCAAGCTCACCGGCTTCGTGCGCATGCAACTGGGCGAGGGTATCGAGAAGAAGGAAGACGACTTCGCGGCCGAAGTGGCCAAGATGTCATCCACCTGACACATCCGGCAACAAGAACCCTTGAAAGGCCCCGTCTCGGGGCCTTCTTCTTGCCGGGGGACTTGTGACGAATCGCTCGGGCCCGCCTAAGCTGACCGCAATTCACGACCAGGTTGACCGAAGACCATGAAATACAAGCGCATTCTTCTCAAGCTGTCGGGCGAGGTGCTGATGGGCAATCAGCCCTATGGCATCGATCTCGAAACGGTGGGGCGGCTCGCGGACGAGGTTCTGGCCTGTGCGGCCACCGGCGTCCAGCTGGCGATGGTGATCGGCGGCGGAAACATCTTCCGTGGCGTGGCCGGGGCCGCCAGGGGCATGGACCGGGTGGCGGCCGACCACATGGGCATCATGGCGACCGTGATGAACGCGCTGGCCATGCAGGGCGTGCTGATGCGCAAGGGCATGGATGCGCGAGTGCTCTCGGCGATCGCCATGCCCACCGTCTGCGAAACCTATTCCCGCGCCAAGGGCATCCACCACCTGGACGCGGGACGGGTGATCATCTGCGCGGCCGGCACCGGGCTTCCCTTCTTCACCACCGATACCGGCGCGGCGCTCAGGGCGGCGGAGCTTTCCTGCGATGCGCTGTTCAAGGGCACCAGCGTCGACGGCGTCTATTCGGCCGACCCCAAGACGGACCCCACGGCGCGCCGCTATGACCGCATCACCTTCAATGAGATCCTGGCGAAGGACCTCCGCATCATGGACCCCGCGGCAATCGCTCTTGCGCGGGACAATGGTATTCCGGTAGTGGTCTTCTCGATCCGAAAACCCGGGGCAATCTTCGAGGTTGTCGAGGGGGGCGGATTGTTCACCATCGTGACCAGGGACTGACGCCATGGCCCAGCCGCAGCCTTACAACGCCCAGGACATCAAGCGCCGCATGCATGGCGCGGTCGAGGCGCTGAAGCATGATTTTGGTGGCCTGCGAACCGGCCGCGCCTCGTCGAGCCTGCTCGAACCCATTCAGGTCGATGCCTATGGCGCCAACATGCCGCTCGCCAAGGTGGGGTCGATTTCGGTGCCGGAGACCCGCCTGATGCGGATCAACGTGTGGGACCGCGGGCTGGTGGTTGCCGTGGAGAAAGCGATCCGCGCCTCCAGCCTCGGCCTCAACCCGCAGACCGAAGGCCAGGTGATCAGGCTGCGCATGCCCGACCTCACCCAGGAGCGGCGCAAGGAACTGGTCAAGGTCGCGCATCAATACGCCGAGAAGGCGCGGGTGGCGGCCCGCAACGTCCGCCGCGACGGCATGGATCATCTGAAGCAGCTCGAGAAGGCCCATCTGATGAGCGAGGATGAGCACAAGAAGAAGGCTGACGACGTCCAGAAGATGCCGGACGACACCATCAAGGAAATCGATCAGCCGCTCTAGACCAAAGAACAAGAGATCATGCAGGTTTGAGACGGGCGCAATACTCCGATGTCGGCGAATGGAAGCATGAAGGAAATGCCCGGCCATGTGGCCATCATCATGGATGGCAACGGCCGTTGGGCCGCCCGGCGTGGCCTGCCGCGCTCGGCCGGCCATCGTCAGGGCGTCGAAGCCCTCCGCCGCACCGTGAGAGAGGCCGCAAACATGGGCATCGGGGTGCTGACCCTCTATTCGTTCAGCACCGAGAACTGGTCCCGCCCGGCCGCCGAGGTGAAGTTCCTTCTCGAATTGCTGCGCCGTTTCATCCGCACTGCCGTCGCCGATCTGCACCATTCCAATGTCCGGATCATGGTCATCGGCGACCGGCAGGACATCGAACCCTCGCTGCGCAAGCTGTTCGAGGACGCGGAGGCGCTGACCCGCGAAAACACCGCTCTGAAACTGGTGATCGCCTTCAATTACGGCGGCCGTCAGGAGATCACCCGCGCCGTTCAGGCGCTGGCGCGCAAGGTGGCCGAGGGCAAGATCACGCCCGGCGAGATCACCCCGGCGATGATCGGCAGCCACCTCGACACCGGCGGCCTGCCGGAGCCCGATCTGCTGATCCGCACCGGGGGCGAGCAGCGGCTGTCGAACTACCTCCTGTGGCAGTGTGCCTATACAGAATTCGTTTTCATCCCAGACTACTGGCCGGATTTCGACGCTGACCGGCTGACCCAGGCGATCCAATCCTTCAGGCTGCGGGACCGGCGTTTCGGCGGCCTCACCGCCCAGACTGCGTGATGGCTGCGGCGGCGCCGGGCGATCAGAAATGGAGCGATCTGGGGGTCAGGACGCTGTCGGCGGCCGTGCTCATCCCCGCCGTGCTGGCCGATGTCTGGGCGGGTGGCATCTGGTTTCACCTGTTCGTGGCGCTGATCGGCGTGCTGATGGCCCAGGAATGGGTGCGGATCGTTCATGACGACGATCCCCTGCAATTCGCCCTGCATGCGGCGGGCGCCATGTGCGGCGCGCTGCTGCCGCTGGTCATCGGTCTGGAAGGCGGGCTGCTGACGATTGCCGTCATCGCCGGCCTGTCCGCGGCTCTGGCCCTGTGGCGGGCCCCGGGCGGGCCGGCCTGGCAGTTCCTGGGTGTCGCCTATGTGTCGCTGCCGCCGATTGCCCTGGTCATGCTTCGCGAGGACCCGAATTATGGCATTCCCGCGATCCTCCTGGTCATGCTCATGGTTTGGGCGGCGGACACTTTCGCCTATTTCGCCGGACGGATCATCGGCGGGCCGAAGCTTGCGCCGCGCATCAGCCCCAAGAAGACCTGGGCCGGCCTCGGCGGCGCCATGGCCGGCAGCGCGCTCGCAGGGTTCGCGGTCGGGTGGTGGCTGGGGCTCCCGGGGCTGTTCGGCCTGGTGGCGCTGGCGGCCGTGATGGCGGTCGTCGAACAGGCGGGGGACCTGTTCAAGTCAGCCATGAAACGGCGTTACGGTGTCAAGGATTCAGGACGGCTGATCCCCGGCCATGGCGGCGTCATCGACCGGGTCGATGGGCTGGTGGCGGTCGCCACCGCCGCGGCGATCATCGGGGGATTGCGCGCGGGCGTCGGTAACACCGGCGCCGGGCTGCTTTTATGGTGATCATCCGCCGTCGAAATCTTGCCTTATTGATCGCCTCCTTTGGGGGTAGAGAAACTCGGGGCCACAATGGCCTGTGATCGGGGCTCGGGAAGGGGCGGGGACGTGGTGCGATGGATATTCTGAACCTGCTGCATCTGCCGCTCAGCACGGTGGCCTTCTATGCCATTCCGTTCCTGATCGCCCTGACGGTCATCGTGTTCATCCACGAGCTTGGGCACTATCTGGTGGCCCGCTGGTGCGGCGTTGACGTCGAATCCTTCTCGATCGGCTTCGGGCGGGAGATCTTCGGCTGGCATGACCGGAACGGCACCCGCTGGAAGATCGCCTGGATCCCGCTCGGCGGCTACGTCAAGTTCAGGGGTGACGCCAATGCCGCAAGTTTTCCGAGCGGCGAGGCCATGGAGCAGGCGAGGCTCGATCCCGGAAACTTCCACGGCAAGCCGGTGTGGCAGCGGGCGGCGGTGGTGGCGGCCGGGCCTATCGCCAATTTCCTGCTCGCCATCGCCATCTTCACGGCGCTGTTCATGGCCGTGGGCGCCCCGGTCATGGAACCGCGCGTCGACGAGGTGCTGCCCGGCAGCGCCGCCGAGCGGGCCGGTATCCGCAAGGGCGACATCATCGTCTCGATCGACGGCAGGGAGATCGAGGACTTCAGCCAGCTGCAGCAGGCGGTGATCACCCGGGCGGGCGAGGAGCTGACGGTGGTCGTCAACCGCAGCGGCGAGCGCATCAGCATGCCGGTGGTGCCCGACCTCAAGGAAGAGCCGGACAATTTCGGCGGCAAGATGCGTATCGGCCTCCTCGGTGTGCGCAACAATCCGGCCGGCCCCGTGCGTTATGAGCCGATGAGCCCGGTCAAGGCCTTCGAGCGCGGCCTGGAGCGGACCTGGTTCATCGTTTCTTCCACCATGGGCTATGTGGGCAAGCTGTTTTCCGGCCGTGAGAGCGCCGACCAGCTGGGAGGCCCGATCTCGATTGCCAAGGCGGCGGGCGATGCGGCCTCGCTCGGGGTGTTCCAGTTTGTTACAGTTCTGGCATTTTTGTCGGTCAGTATAGGGCTGATTAACCTTTTTCCAATCCCTATGCTGGATGGTGGTCATCTCGTTTACTACGCGATCGAGGCGGTGCGTGGACGGACGCTTGGCGAAAACGCGCAGGAGTGGGGGTTCCGGATCGGGTTCTCGCTGGTGATCATGCTGATGCTGGGCGGAACCTGGAATGACCTGGTCCGGGTTGCGTCCGTGTGGCTGGGCGGTTGATATTGGCTGGCGAAGATATGTTTGCATTGGACTGCAAGATGGATAAAAGCTTGCGAGTCCGGGGGAATCGACGCGGGCAGAAAACCTGCGGGAACGGCGATTGGATGCGTTATCGGTTTGTAATTGTAGCAGTGTGGGCCTTGATCGTGAGTTTGGTCGGGCCGCTCGCCTTCCCGGGACTGGGGCCGTCGGCGGCCAACGCCCAGGTGGTGTCTTCGCTCGTTGTCGAGGGCAACCAGCGGATCGAGACCGCCTCGATCCTGGCTTACATTCCCTTCTCGCGCGGCGAAAATGCCAGCGCAGATGATATCGATGCCGCCGTAAAGGCGCTCTTCCAGACCGGCCTGTTCTCTGACGTCCAGATCACTCGCCGTGGCGGCACGCTTGTCGTGCGGGTCGAGGAAAACCCGATGATCAACCGGGTGAACTTCGAAGGCAACAGCGCGGTGAAAGACACTGAACTCGCAAAAGAAGTTGAGCTCCGCGAGCGGACGATGTTCACGCGCGCCAAGGTATTGAGCGACGTCAACCGCATCATCGCCGTGTCTCGCCGGGCCGGGAAATACTCGGTGACGGTCTCGCCGTAACTCATCCGGTTGACCCAGAACCTCGTGGATCTGG
>DAISVW010000086.1:0-8360 GCA_036826695.1 Aestuariivirga sp. | reverse complement strand
CAATGGGTCGAAGGCCCTGCCGGTGCTGCTGGCCACCCACCAGCCGCTCGATCTCGTCATCATCATGCTGGGCACCAACGACATCAAATTCGCCAACCGCTGCCGGGCCTTTGATGCCTCCATGGGCATGGTGCGGCTCATCGAGATCGTGCAGAAGTTTTCCTTCCTGCCCGCGTTCAAGACGCCGCAAGTCCTCATCATGTCGCCGCCCGCGCTGGTTCCGACCACGGATGAATGGTTCAACGATTTGTGGGGCCATGCCATCGGTGAATCGAGACTCTTCGCCCAGCACTATTACCGCGTGGCGAAGGACATGGGCGTGCAGTTCTTCGACGCGGGAACAGTGGCCAAGGCCGATCCGACCGACGGCGGGCATCTCGATGCGGCGAACACACAGGCCATCGGCAAGGCGCTGGTGCCGGTGGTGAAGGGGATACTCGCAATCTAAAGCCGTCATTCCGGCGAAAGCCGGAATCCCGCTTTTGCTCCCCGAAGCGGGACCCCGGCTTTCGCCGGGGTGACGGCACCGAAAAATGGATGCAGTTAAGGACCTGACGAATGGCTGACAACAACTTCGATATCATCATCATCGGCGGCGGCCCCGGCGGCTATGTGGCGGCGATTCGCGCCGCGCAGCTGGGCTTCAGGACCGCCGTTGTCGAGCGCGAGCATCTGGGCGGCATCTGCCTGAACTGGGGCTGCATCCCCACCAAGGCGCTGCTGCGCTCGGCTGAAATCTACCACTACATGAAGCATGCTAAGAACTATGGCCTGTCAGCCGATAATGTGGGCTTCGACGCCGCTGCGGTTGTGCAGCGCTCGCGCGGTGTGTCGGCGAGGCTGAACGGCGGCGTCGCCATGCTGATGCGGAAGAACAAGATCAGCGTCATCTGGGGCGAGGCGAAACTCACCAAGCCCAATGAGGTGACGGTGTCAGCCCCCTCGAAGCCCGCCGTGCAGCCGCAGGCCCCGGAGCCGAAGGACAAGCTCGGCCCTGGCGCCTATACGGCCAGGCACATCATCATCGCCACCGGCGCGCGGCCGCGCGTGCTGCCGGGCCTCGAACCCGACGGCAAGCTGGTGTGGACCTATTTCGAGGCCATGGTGCCGAAGGCGATGCCGAAGTCGCTGCTGGTCGTGGGGTCCGGGGCGATCGGCATCGAGTTCGCCTCGTTCTACAACGCCATGGGTGTCGACGTGACGGTCGTCGAGATCATGGACCAGATCATGCCGGTCGAGGACACCGAAATCTCGAAGCTGGCCCAGAAGCTGATGGAGAAGCAGGGCCTCAAGATCAGGCTCGGCGCCAAGGTCACGAAGCTGGAGAAGGCCGCGGACAGCGTCACCGCCACCATCGAGACCGGCGGCAAGAGCGAAACCTTGACCGTTGACCGGGTGATCTCGGCGGTGGGCGTGCAGGGCAACATCGAGAACCTCGGGCTCGAGGCGCTGGGGGTCAAGACCGAAAAGGGCTGCATCGTGGCCGACGGCTATGGCCGCACCAATGTGCCGGGCATCTATGCCATCGGCGACGTGGCGGGCCCGCCGATGCTCGCCCACAAGGCGGAGCATGAGGGTGCGATCTGTGTCTAGAAGATCAAGGGCCTCGACGCCCACCCGATGAAGAAGGAACAGATCCCCGGCTGCACCTATTGCCACCCGCAGGTGGCGAGCGTCGGGCTCACCGAAGCCAAGGCCAAGGCGGCGGGCTATGAGCTCAAAGTCGGGCGTTTCCCCTTCCTGGCCAATGGCAAGGCCATTGCGCTGGGCGAGGACCAGGGCCTGATCAAGACCATCTTCGACGCCAAGACAGGGAGGTTGCTGGGCGCCCACATGGTGGGAGCCGAGGTGACCGAACTGATCCAGGGCTTCGTCGTCGCCATGGGCCTCGAGACGACGGAGGAGGATCTGATGCACACGGTGTTCCCGCATCCGACCCTCTCCGAAATCATGCATGAGAGCGTGCTCGACGCCTATGGCCGGGTCATCCATATGTAAGCGGCGGATTGATCTTGGCCGGCCGGCACACTAAATTAGAACGACAGGGAGGCAGATAGATGGAACCTCATGGCTTGATGGATCTGGGCGGCGGCGTTGGCTGGATCGGCACGCTGTTCATCGGCGGCGTTGCAGGCTGGATCGCCGCGCGCGTGATGAAGGAAGATCACGGTTTGCTGATGAACATCGTGGTCGGCATCATCGGCTCCTATATCGGGGCTTTTCTGGCGAATCTGCTGGGTATTCAGCTGGGCGAAATCTTCCAGGGCTGGTTCTGGGGCAACCTGATTGTCGCGGCGCTGGGCGCCACGGCGCTGCTCTATGCCGTTCGCCTCTACCGGCGCCGATAGCGGCGGATGGTCACCGTTCTCGACAGCAAGGCGAGGCCGCGGCACCCCGAAAAGGCGCATCGGCCGGACACGCCCATCCTGAAGAAGCCGGAGTGGATCAGGGTCAAGGCACCGGGCTCTCCGGTCTATGCCGAAACCCAGAAGATCGTGCGGGACAACAAGCTGGTCACCGTCTGCGAGGAGGCGGGCTGCCCCAATATCGGCGAATGCTGGTCGAAGAGGCACGCCACCTTCATGATCATGGGCGATACCTGCACAAGGGCCTGCGCCTTCTGCAACGTGAGAACCGGCATTCCCGAGGCGCTGACCCGCGATGAGCCCGAGAAGGTGGCGGACGCGGTGGCGCGCATGGGGCTGGAACACGCGGTCATCACTTCGGTCGACCGTGACGATCTCGCCGACGGCGGCGCCTGGCATTTCGCGCGCACCATCAGGGCGATCCGCGCCGCCTCGCCATCCACCACCATCGAGGTGCTGACGCCGGATTTCCTCAAGAAGGATGGCGCGCTCGAAATCGTGGTCGAGGCCGGGCCTGATGTGTTCAACCACAATCTGGAAACCGTGCCTTCGCTCTATCTGAAGATCAGGCCTGGGGCGCGGTACTTCCATTCGCTGCGGCTGTTGCAGCGGGAGAAGGAACTGGACACCGCGATGTACACCAAGTCAGGCATCATGGTGGGGCTGGGCGAGACCCGCGCGCAGGTGATGCAGGTGATGGACGACATGCGCTCGGCGGAGATCGACTTCATCACCATCGGCCAATATCTGCAGCCGACCCGCAAGCACGCGGCCATCGACCGGTTCGTGACGCCTGACGAATTCAAGGGCTATGAGACCATCGCCTATGCCAAGGGCTTTCTGATGGTGGCGGCGACCCCGCTCACCCGGTCCTCGCATCACGCGGGCGAGGATTTCGCGCGGCTCAGGGCCGCCCGCGCCGGCAAGAGCTGACGCAATTGCCCAAGTTCGATGTTTCCCGCAGCGTGCCCTATTCGGCGGATCAGGTCTTCGCCATCGCGCGGGATGTGGCGCGCTACAGGGAATTCCTGCCGCTGGTGAAGCGCTCTGTCGTGCGCAATGTCCGGGCGCGCGAGGGCGGCGGCGAGATCTTCGACGGCGATCTGACGCTCGCCTATGCCAAGCTCGGTCTCGAGGAAACGATGACCAGCCGGGTGACGGTCGATCCGGAGGGGCTCACCGTGCGCGCCGAGTCGAACCAGGGTCCGGTCAGGCATCTGGTGTCGGAATGGCGCATCGTCGCCACCGGTCCGGAGCGCTGCGACATCAATTTCTCGGTCGATTACCAGCTGCGGAGCCGCACCTTGCAGCTGGTGTTTTCCGGCATGTTCGACATGGCGGTGCGCAAGGTCATGAACGCCTTCGAGGAGCGGGCGCGCGAGCTCTACGGACCGGCAATCTCATAGGCCATATCCATGGCTACCCGCACCGTCTCGATCCGCACCGCATCGCGCCCGATGTTCCCGAGGTTCAGGACCTGGCTGACGGTGGCGTGTCCCGTCCGCGCCGCCGCGCAGTGGACAAGCCCCACCGGCTTCAGCGCGGTGCCGCCACCCGGACCCGCGACACCCGTCACTGCGACGGCGACATCCGCCGCGCTGTGGGACAGCACTCCCTCGGCCATCGCCCGGGCAACCTCCGCGCTCACCGCGCCATGGCGGGCGATGAGCGCGGCGGGAACGCCGGTCATGCGGGTCTTGGCGGCATTGGAATAGGTGACGAAACCGCTGTCGAAGACGTCCGACGATCCCGGAATGGATGTGATGAGCCCGGCGATCAGCCCGCCGGTGCAGCTCTCGGCGGTGGCCAGCATCAGCTTGCGGGCCCGGAGATGGTCACCCAGCGCCGCCGCCTTCACGCTGAGTTCGCCGGGGAAGATCACGGCAGACGCACGGTGACGGTGGCAAACGCCATGATTCCTTCTTTCCGGCCGATCGCGCCCAGCCTCTCCGTGGTCGTCGCCTTGATCGCGATCCGGCCTGGGTCGAGCCGCAAGAGAGGTGAAAGAAACGCTTTCATTTCAGGTACATGCGGGGCGATCTTCGGAACTTCGGCGAGGATCGTGATATCGGCATTGGCGAGGCAGCCGCCTTTTTTCTCGAGGAGGGTCATGGCCTTGGCCAGGAAGATCTTGGAAGCAGCGCCTTTCCACTGCGGGTCAGACGGCGGGAAATGAACGCCGATATCGCCTTCGCCGATGGCCCCGAGAATAGCGTCGGTCAGCGCATGCATGGCGGCATCGGCGGCAGAATGGCCTTTGAGCCCCTGGGAGTGAGGGATGGCGATGCCACAGAGGGTTACGACCGATCCTGCAGAAAAAGGATGAATGTCGACCCCCTGTCCGACGCGGATGTCGGGGAGTGACTGATACTGGCTGGCGGTCATGTCCCGGTCGGCGATGCGGATGTCCTCGGCGGTGGTGAGCTTGCGGTTTTCGAGCCGCCCCGAAATCATTGCTATGGCAATTCCGGCCTGTTCGGCAACCGAGGCGTCATCCGTGAGGTTCTTGGTCTTCTCGGCCTCCGCCTTGCGATAGGCGGCGAGAATACCGTCATAGTGGAAGCCCTGCGGCGTCTGGGCCGACCAGATGGCGGCCCTGTCGACGGTGCGGCTGACGATGCCGCCTGGCGCGAATTTGAGGGTGTCCGCCACCGGCAGTCCCGGCACAACGGCCGGGAAGCGGTCGAGCCAGCCCACCACGTCGCCGATCAGGTCTGGCGTGGCGAAGGGACGGGCGGCATCATGGATCAATACCTTGGCCGGCCTGTGCCGCTCGACGGCCTCGATTCCGATCCGGCAGGATTCCTGCCTGGTGGCACCGCCAATGACCGGAGGGCCGATGTCGAGACCTTGGGTTGCAGCTGAAAACATGTCTTCATGGCCGGCGCCAATCACTGCCTGGACATGGTCGATGGCGGGATGGTCGAGAAAGGCCCGGCACGTCCACCAGATCACCGGCTTGCCGCCGATGACCTGATACTGTTTCGGCCGCTCGCCCCCGGCGCGAAGGCCGGAACCGCCGGCGACGATCACCGCCGCGACTGTCATGGACCCCGTGTAGCAAGGCTGTGGTGGGCCCGCAACAAAGGCCCTTGACGCGTTGCAGCAGCGGTGTAACTTGCCATCTAATTAATCATGTTCTGAGAGTGACTGATTTATGGGCATTCGGATCGGTTCGATAGAAACCCGTAACCGGGTTTTCCTCGCCCCGATGTCTGGTGTCACTGACGAACCGTTCCGCCTGACGGCCCATGAGCAGGGCGCCGGTCTGGTCGTGAGCGAGATGGTGGCCAGCGAGGAACTGGTGAACGCCCGCCCTGACATGATGCGCCGCGCCCTCGGCGCGAAGTCGTTGTCCCCCTTCGTCATCCAGCTTGCCGGGCGCGAGCCGCAGTGGATGGCGGAAGGCGCCCGCGTGGCGCAGGAAATGGGCGCCGACATCATCGACATCAACATGGGCTGCCCGGCCCGCGAGGTGACCGGCGGCCTTTCCGGCTCCGCGCTGATGCGCGACCCCGACCATGCCGAGCAGCTGATCGCCGCGACGGTGCGTGCCGCGCGCGTGCCCGTCACGCTCAAGATGCGGCTTGGCTGGGACCATGGCTCGCTCAATGCACCTGACCTCGCCAAGCGGGCGGAAGCGCAGGGTGTGGCGATGGTCACCGTGCATGGCCGCACCCGCTGTCAGTTCTATGGCGGCAAGGCGGACTGGGCAGCGATCGCCCGGGTGCGTGAGGCGGTCACGATTCCGCTCATCGCCAATGGCGATGGAGCCAGCGTCGAAGATGCCCGCGCCATGCTCGCCGCATCGGGCGCCGACGGCGTGATGATCGGGCGCGGCGCCTATGGCCGCCCGTGGTGGCCTGCCGTCATCGCCGAAGGTCTCGATCCGGGCTCAGGCCGCACCGCCCCCGACCTCGCGGAGGAGTCGCATATCATCCAGTTGCACCACCAACGCATCCTCGCCGCTCATGGCGCGCATCATGGCAACCGGATCGCGCGCAAGCATCTGGGCTGGGTCATCGGCCGGCTGGCCGAACGGCATTTGCTCCTCACGGAGGAGGCGGCTGCCTGGCGCTCCCGGCTTCTGCAGACCAACGACAATGACGCGGTCCGGCAGGGCCTTGCCGATCTTTTTGGCCGTGTGCAGGAGAGATCCGCGGCATGAGCATCTCCGCCACCATTCCCGCCGCCAACGCGCGTGAAACGCCGCTGGCCCGCGCCGTTGTCGATGCCTTGCCCAATCCGCTCATCGTCATCGATGACAGCGAACAGATCTGCCTCGCCAATGCCGCCGCCGAGAATTATTTTCAGGCCAGCAGCAACGTGCTCCTGCGCCATAGGCTGGGGGACGTGGTGCCGTTCTCGAGCCCGGTATTTGGCGCGGTTGCGCAGGCGCGCGCCCTTTCCGGGGTGGTCAACGAATATTCGGTCGCCGTCGGCACGCCGCGTCTTGGCGGCGAGCGCCTGGTCGACATCCAGGCGGCGGTGATGGCGGACGAGCCGCGCTACGTGATCGTCATGCTGCTCGAGCGCTCGATGGCGCTGAAGATCGACCGCCAGCTCACCTCGCGCGGCGCCGCGCGCTCGGTGTCCGGCATGGCCAGCATGCTGGCCCAGGAAATCAAGACCCCACAGGCCGGCAACCGCGGGGCGGCGCCAATGCAGGGCCCCGCACTTGGCGACGATGACCGCGCGCTGGCGCGGCTCATCTGCGAGGAGACCGACCGCATCCGCGATCTCGTGGACCAGATGGAGGTGTTCTCCGACGAGCGCCCGCTGGACAAGCGGCCCGTCAACATCCACGCCGTGCTTGAGCGCGTGAAGCGGCTGGTCACCTCGGGCATCGGGCAGGGGGTCAGCGTGCGCGAGGACTATGACCCGTCGCTGCCGCCGGTTCTGGGCAACAAGGACCAGCTGGTGCAGGTGTTCCTCAACCTTGCCAAGAACGCCGCCGAGGCGATCCAGGCGGGCGGCGAGGCCGGCGAAGTGCTGTTCACCACCGCCTTTCGGCCCGGCATCCGCCTCACTGTGCCCGGGACCGCAGAGCGTATCACCCTGCCGCTTGCGGTCTGCGTCCACGCCGCGGGGCCTGGCGTCCCGGAGGAATTGCGCCCCAACCTCTTCGCCCCCTTCGTCACAACGAAGCCGGGCGGCAAGGGCCTGGTGCTGGCGCGCGTCGCCAAGATCGTGCGCGACCACGGCGGCATCGTCGAATGCGTCGGCCGTGAACGCGGCACCACGTTTCGCGTTTTGCTGCCGATGCTGCGCGGAACAGAAGCGCCGCATGATTTTGATGGAGAACAATCCTCATGACCAGCAAGACGGTTCTGATCGCCGACGACGACAGTGCCATCCGCACGGTGCTGGGCCAGGCTCTGAGCAGGGCTGGCTACAACGTGCGCTCGACGGCCACCGCCGCCGCCCTGTGGCGCTGGGTGAGCGAGGGTCAGGGCGATGCGGTGATCACCGACGTGGTGCTGCCCGACGAGAATGCCTTCGACGTCATCCCGCGCATCAAGAAGCTCCGCCCCACCCTGCCGATCATCGTGATGAGCGCCAAGAACACCATCATGACGGCGATCAGCGCGGCCGAGCGCGGCGCCTATGACTATCTGCCCAAGCCTTTCGATCTCAACGCGCTGGTGCAGACGGTGGGCCGCGCCCTCGAGCACTCGCTGAAGCCCGCACCGGCGAACAACACTCAGCCGGCTGAGCAGTTGCCCGTCGTCGGGCGTTCGGCAGCCATGCAGGAAATCTACCGGATCATCGCGCGGCTCACACAGACCGACCTGACGGTCATGATCGTGGGCGAATCGGGAACCGGCAAGGAGCTGGTGGCGCGGGCGCTTCATGATTATGGCCGGCGGCGCAAAGGCCCGTTCGTGGCGGTGAACATGGCGGCGATCCCGCGCGAACTCATCGAGACAGAGCTTTTACGCACTGAGCAGGGAGCCGACTACGGCGATCTGACTAGAGAAGCAGAACGTTTCG
>DAISVW010000085.1:0-8505 GCA_036826695.1 Aestuariivirga sp. | reverse complement strand
GCAGATCGCCAAGGTCGAGGCTGGCCTCGCCTCGGCCTTCGACATCAAGTTCGTGTTCAACAAATGGACTCTGGGCGAAGCCTGCTGCCGCGACACGCTGGGCCTCACCGATGCCGAACTCAATGATTTCGGCTTCGACATGCTGGCCCGCCTCGGCTTCTCCAAGGCCGATGTCGAGAAGGCAAATGTCCATGTCTGCGGCGCCATGACGCTCGAGGGTGCTCCCGGCCTGAAGCCTGAGCATCTTCCGGTGTTCGACTGCGCCAATGCCTGCGGCAGGCTCGGCAAGCGCTATCTCTCGGTCGACAGCCACATCCGCATGATGGCGGCGAGCCAGCCCTTCATTT
Source organism: Aestuariivirga sp. (assembly GCA_036826695.1). Taxonomy (GTDB): domain Bacteria; phylum Pseudomonadota; class Alphaproteobacteria; order Rhizobiales; family Aestuariivirgaceae; genus Aestuariivirga. The sequence goes on along the minus strand of DAISVW010000085.1, from coordinate 8,158 downwards.
CGGGGGCCATCTCCAAGACCATCAACATGCCGAATGACGCCTCGGTCGAGGATTGCGCCAGCGCCTACATGCTGTCGTGGAAACTGGCGCTCAAGGCCAATGCGCTCTACCGTGACGGGTCCAAGCTCTCCCAGCCGCTGTCTTCCCAGCTCATCGCCGACGAAGACGACGACGCCGAGGACATGGCGGAGGCCCTGCTCGCCAGGCCGGTTGCGGCCCGCGTCGAGACGGTGGTCGAGAAGATCGTCGAGCGGGTCGTGGAGCGGGAGCGTTCCCGCCTCAAGCTGCCGCACCGCCGCAAGGGCTATACCCAGAAGGCGGTGGTGGGCGGCCACAAGGTCTATCTGCGCACCGGCGAGTATGACGACGGCACGCTGGGCGAGATCTTCATCGACATGCACAAGGAAGGTGCGGCGCTGCGGGCGATGAGGAACAATTTCGCCATCGCGGTTTCAGTGGGCCTGCAATATGGCGTGCCGCTTGAGGAGTTCGTCGACGCCTTCACCTTCACCAAGTTCGAACCGGCGGGCATGGTGCAGGGCAATGACTCGATCAAGAACGCCACATCGATCCTCGACTATGTGTTCCGGGAACTGGCCGTGTCCTATCTGGGCCGCGGCGATCTCGCCCATGTCGAGGCGTCCGAAATGGGCTTCGACGCGCTGGGCAAGGGCGAAGGTGCCGGCGATGCGCCGCGCGTTCCGGCCGCCCGGGTGCTGTCGTCCGGCTTCGTGCGCAAGCCCAACCTCGCCTCCGCCAATGTGGTGGTGATGTCGGGTGCGCAAGGGTCGAGCCCGGCGCTGCAGCTTCGCGCCGAAGCCCAGAATGCCGCTCTGGCGCTGGCCGAGGCAGCCGCGGTCGCGGTGGCTTCACCACGGCAGGAACTGGCGGTCGCTGTCGAGGCGGCGGTCATCGCCACGTCGGACCGCCGCATCGAAGCGCGCATGAAGGGTTATGAAGGCGAGAGCTGCTCCGAATGCGGCAACTTCACCATGGTGCGGAACGGCACCTGCCTCAAGTGCGATACCTGCGGGTCGACGAGCGGCTGTTCCTGACGCCGGCAATCACGCTCCGTCAATGCTTCGTGGAGGCCAGACATGCGCTGGCCGCCATTTTTTTTGGTATCCGCGCCGCCCGCCGAGAAAAAATTATCCACAGACTCTTGCAGTGGGCCCGCTAGCCCCTTGACAGGCTCAGACGGCGGAAGCGCCCGCAAAAAGGCTGTTGCTCCGTCCACGGACAAACGCGAAAAACCCCTGATTTTATTGGCTTTTTGCTTGCAACCCGCCAGTTTGTCCGTGCAAGGACGGTTTTTCCGGTTTTCCCTGTGTTTACCGATTGTTAGCGCAAATCGGACATAGCTCTGAATGGTGGTCGGCATATTGCCGAATCCCGCAAGCAGGTGCACATAACGTGACAGAGACGAAGAAGAACCGGTGTCTTTGCGCCAGCTTGTTCGTCCGTGTGAGGCTTACCTGCGTTGTGGGGCACTAACAACTCTAGGAGAGACAGCAATGGCTGCGAAGAAAGCTGCGAAGAAGCCGGCCAAGAAGAAGGCCGCTAAGAAGCCGGCCAAGAAGAAGGCCGCCAAGAAGAAGTAATCTTCTTATCTTTGAGGACTGGACCCCGGACGGCAATCGCCTCCGGGGTCAGTTCTTTTTGGGAGAGGCGCACAACGCTTGCACGGCAAGAAGCGATGCTTGCGTTCCAAGACAAGAGAGACAACGGCTATTGCCGGGCCAGCGCCTTGTCGACCGCAGCGGTGATTTTCGGGCTCATCGGCTTGGTCTGGGTCGAGAACCAGTCGACAAAGCGGCCATCCGCGCCGATCAGATACTTGTGGAAGTTCCATTTCGGGCGGCCCAGCATGCCCGCCTGCTCGCCCGCCCACTGATAGAACGGGTCGGCCTTGGCGCCCTTGACCACCGTCTTGTCGGCGAGCGGGAATGTGACGCCATAGTTCAGCTTGCAGAAGCTCGCGATTTCACTCGACGACCCGGGCTCCTGACCGCCGAAATCATTCGACGGCACCCCGATCACCACGAGCCCCTTGTCCTTGTAGGCCTGCCAGAGCTTCTCCAGGTCCTCGTATTGCGGGGTGTAGCCGCATTCCGACGCGGTGTTGACGATCAGCATCGGGTGACCCCTGAACTGGGCGAGCGGCAGAGGCTTGCCGTCGATCCCGGTCAGGGTGAAGTCATAGGCGGTGGTTTCAGCCATGGCGGGCAAACTCGCGAACAGGGTGAGGACAAGCGTGAGGAACAGTTTTCTCATGGCATTGAAACGAAAGTGAAGCCGCCTTGGATTACCGGCCGGCAACATGCCTCGCCCCAAACAGCACCAGCCCCGCCACAAGCCCCCAGAAGGCGGAGCCGACACCCATGATGCTGAGACCGCTCGCGGTGACGAGGAAGGTGACCAGCGCCGCCTCGACATCGCGCGGGTCCTTCATCATGGCGCTGACCCCGCCCATCAGCGGCGAGAACAGGGCAAGGCCGGCGATGGCGGTGATCAGGTCTTTCGGCAGCGAGCCGAGAATGTGGACGAAGCTCGCCGCCATCAGGCCAATGAGGCCGTAGAACACCAGATAGGGCCAGGCCACCAGCCAGCGCCGCGCCGGATCGGGGTGGCAGTCAGGCCCGGTGACGATGGCGGCGGTGATCGCCGCCATGTTGACGGCATGGCTGCCGAACGGCGCCAGCGCCGCCGAGGCCGCCCCGGTGACGAGCAGTGCGGGCTGCACCGGCGGCTGGTAGCCGCTGGCCCTGAGCACTGCGAAGCCTGGCAGATTCTGCGAGGCCATGGTGACGAGAAACAGCGGCACGCCGACCGACAGGACAGTCTGCAGGTCAAAGCCTGGCGTCGTCCAGACAAGAGCGGTGACTCCGAAACTGCAGCAATCGGCCGAGAGCCCGCCGCTCAGAAAGGCGCCGGCCACGCCCGCCGCCACCACCACGGGAACGGCATAGAGCGGGAACCACATGCGCAATCCGAAGAACAGCGCGACGAGCGGCAGCACCACCAAGGGCATGGCCATGGCCGCGCCCGGAACGCCCAGCGTGTAGCGCAGAAGCACACCCGCCAGCATGGCGGCGGCGACCGGGGCAGGAATCTTCTCGATCGCCCGCTCCAGGGGCTTGATCAGCCCCGCCACCACCATCAGGGCGCCGGCCACCACAAATGCCCCCAAAGCGTTCGCGTAAGTGACGCCGCCGCCTGACGTGGCGATCAGCACCGCGCCAGGCGTCGACCAGGCGGTGATCATTGGTATGCGGTAGCGCCAGGAGAGGATGAAGGAGGTGACCGCCATGCCGAGGCAGAGCGAGGCCACCCATGAGGCCTGTTCGGCAGGCGTGGCGCCGATACTGCGCGCCGCTTCCACGACCACCAGAATGGTGGAGGCAAAACCGACGATCACCGCCGTGAACGTCGCGGAGACGATGTTGAACCAGCCGGCGGGGAGTTGAAGGCGCATGGCCGCCTCCTGTAGCAACTCCGTACCGCCCTTGCGAGGGCCGCAGGCTCCGCCAGTTGTTCACAACAGGTGGTAGCGGGCTTGCCGCCACGCCCAAAAGAGCTATGTTCTTTTCACATAGCAAGGGGAGTCCACCATGTCCGCCCGTCATGCCCGGGTTTTGATCCTCGGGTCCGGCCCCGCCGGTTACACCGCCGCGATCTATGCAGCCCGCGCAATGCTGAAGCCGGTCCTGATCCAGGGCATCCAGCCGGGCGGCCAGCTGACCATCACCACCGACGTCGAGAACTACCCCGGATTCGCCGACGTGATCCAGGGCCCGTGGCTGATGGAGCAGATGCGCGCCCAGGCCGAGCATGTGGGAACCGAGGTCATCTCCGACACCATCACTGAGGTGAAGCTGAACTCTTCTCCCATCTGGCTCAAAGGCGATTCCGGCACCGAATACACCTGTGACGCGCTGATCATCTGCACCGGCGCCCAGGCCAAGTGGCTCGATCTTCCCTCCGAGCAGGCCTATCGCGGCTTCGGCGTCTCTGCCTGCGCCACCTGCGACGGCTTCTTCTACCGCAACAAGCGCGTGCTGGTGGTGGGCGGCGGCAACACGGCGGTGGAGGAGGCGCTGTTCCTCACCAATTTCGCCAGCGAGGTGGTGGTCATCCACCGCCGCAACGAGTTCAAGGCCGAGCGTATCCTGCAGAACCGGCTGTTCGCGCACCCCAAGATCAGGGTGATGTGGGATACAACGCTTGCCGAGGTGCTGGGCAGCGACAACCCCAAAGGCGTCACCCATGCGCGGCTCAGGAACGTCAAGACCGGCGAGACGCAGGACCTGGCGGTCGATGGCATCTTCATTGCCATCGGCCACAAGCCGGCAACCGAACTGTTCGAGGGCCAGTTGCCGTTCAAGCAGGGCGGCTATCTCATCACCGAACCGCGCTCGACCCAGACCGCCATTCCCGGCGTGTTCGCGGCGGGCGACGTGACCGATGACGTCTACCGCCAGGCGGTGACGGCGGCCGGCATGGGCTGCATGGCCGCGCTCGAAGCCGAACGCTTCCTGCACAGCCGCGCCGAGGTGCGTCATGCCGCTGAGTAGCGTCATGGACTGGGACAAGCTCCGCATCTTCCACGCCGTGGCGGATGCCGGCAGCTTCACCCATGCCGGGCACGAGCTGGGGCTGTCGCAATCAGCGGTAAGCCGGCAGATCAGCGCGCTCGAGGAGGCGCTGAACGTGCCGCTGTTCCACCGCCATGCGCGCGGGCTGATCCTCACCGAACAGGGCGAGATGCTCTATCGCACCGCGCATGAGGTGTTCACCAAGCTCACTGCGGCGCAGACCCGGCTGATGGACTCGAAGGAGAAGCCGTCAGGCGAACTCCGCATCACCACCACCGTGGGGCTGGGCAGCGTATGGCTGACACCGCGGCTGCGCGAATTCGCCGAAATCTATCCCGAGATCGCCATCACCCTTCTGCTCGACGACCGCGAGCTCGATCTCTCGATGCGCGAGGCCGACGTGGCGATCAGGCTCCGGCGGCCCATCCAGCCGGATCTGATCCAGCGCAAGCTGTTCACCGTGCATCATCATATCTATGCCTCGACCGACTACCTCAAGAAGCGCGGCATTCCGAAATCGATCGAGGATCTCGACAGGCACAAGATCCTCACCTTCGGCCAGGCGCCCAATTACCTGACACCTGTGAACTGGCTGGAAAACGTCGGCCGCCCGGAGGGCTACCCGCGGCCGGTGGCGCTGCGCGTCAATAACGCCTATGGGCTCCGCCGCGCCGTGCAGGCGGGCATGGGCATCGCCTCGCTCGCCGACTACATCGTGCCGGAGGACGCAGGCCTCGTGCAGATCGACCTTCCCGTCGAGACGCCGGAGTTCGACACCTATTTCGTCTATCCCGAGGAACTGAAAGATACGAAGCGCGTCACGGTCTTCCGCGATTTCATCGTGGCCAAGGCGAAGGAGTGGAGCTTCTGAGCAGTTTAACGCATGGGTCGAACCATGGTTTTCGGTTCTGCGTCACCCCAGCGAAAGCTGGGGTCCAGCTTCGACAACGGCAAGCTGGTTACCAGCTTGCGCTGACATGACGGCAATCAGAATTGCTATGGTTGCGCCAAGTCGCAGGATGCGCTGAGGGCTAAACCGGTCTTTCCATGGCATCCCTGCATCGCTGGCATAGCTCCCATGAAGCTCTGTCGCTTGCGGGAAAAGCAAGACGATATCATCCTCTCACTCGCCCGCGTTTCCGGCGCGGATTTCGCCGCCTTGCTCGCCTCCCCTTGCAAGGCCGGCTGAGGGGTCTCGGTGTTCCACCCCCTGAAAGGACATCGAGGCCAATCCTCCCAAGCGGAGGTCTACGGTAACTTCAAGGCCGGTCAGAATGATCGGCCTTTTTCTTTGTTTCTCACATGAACAGCTTCTCGCCGCCCAGATCCTTGTAGAGATGGGCCACCTGCTCGGCGTAGCCATTGTAGATGACCGTCGGTACCCGCTCGCCGCTGCCCAGCATCTGCTCGGATTCCTGGCTCCAGCGCGGGTGCGGCACCTCCGGGTTCACATTGGCCCAGAAGCCGTACTCGGAGGGCCCGAGCGTTTCCCAGAAGCTCACCGGGCGATCCTTCGTGAAACTCACGCGCACGATGCCCTTGATCGACTTGAAACCATATTTCCAGGGCAGGTGCAGCCTGAGTGGCGCGCCCATGCTGTTGGGAAGAGGCTTGCCATAGGCGCCGGTGACCATCAGCGGCAGATCGTTCATGGCCTCGGCCATGGTGATTGCCTCGACGTAGGGCCACGGATAGCTGGTGAACAGGCCGTCCTTCTGGCCCGGGGCGACATCCGGCTTGTTGAAGCCCTCGAAGCGCACATACTTTGCGTCCGCAGTTGGCCGGGCGATCTCGACCAGCCGCTTCACGGTGAAGCCGGACCACGGCACCACCATGGCCCAGGCCTCGACGCAGCGGTGGCGGTAGATGCGCTCTTCCAGCGTCACCTGCTTCAGGAGATCGTCAATCCCCAAGCGTTGCGGCGCCTCGACCTCGCCGTCGATCAGCACTTCCCACGGCCGGATCGGCATCTTGGCGGCGGCCTCGGCGATGCGCTTCGACGAGCCGAACTCATAATAGTTGTTGTAGGTCGTGGCGTATTGCGCTTCCGTCACCGGGCGTCCGGCATCGGTGAAGGCCGGGTTGGGCATGGCAGGGTAAAGGCCGGCAGAGGGGTCCCCCTCGGCGCGCGCCGGGCTTGCGATGGCCAGCGCCGCCGCTGCCCCCAGAAAGGCGCGGCGGTTGAGAAACACGTGTTCCGGCGTCACCCGGGCTTCCGGTATCTCCCAGCCGGCCCTGTGCCTGATCAGCATGTCAATTCTCCTGTTTTCCTCTTCTACGCACCACAGCGCCCGCCGATCACCCGGCGAGGTAAAGGTTCTGGACGCCTTTGCCATTCCCGCTATGCTTTTCAGGCGAAAGTGAGGTGGATCATGCGCCGCGCCAAATTGACCGAGATTGACCTGCCGGATTTCGGCGACCCACGGTCCGAGCCGGTGCTCGGCCCCGAAATCTATGCCCGGCGTCACGAATCACTGCTGCGGCGCATGGCCGAAGCCCGGTTCGATGCGCTGGCGATCTATGGCGACCGCGAGCATATGGCCAACATCGCCTGGGCCACCGGCCACGATCCGCGCTTCGAGGAAGCACTGTTGCTCGTCGTGCCAGGGCAAACGCCAACCCTGTTTCTGGGCAATGAGGGCTATCCCTATGCGGAAGTGGCGCAAGGCCCCTTCGCGCGCGTGCTGTGGCAGCCTTTGAGCCTGATGGGCCAGCCGCGCGGCAGCTACCGCCCGCTGGACGATCTCCTGCGCGAGGCGGGGCTGAGGACTGGCCTCCGCATCGGCCTTGCCGGCTGGAAAGGCTTCGAGACCGAGGACGGCGTATTCGACCCGGACTGGTTCGAGACGCCGCATTATCTGGTCGAGACCCTGCGCCGCTTCGGCCACGTCAGCATTGCCGCGCTGCTGTTCATGCATCCGGTCAACGGGCTGCGCACCATCAACGAGGCGGAGCAGAGCGCCTGTTTCGAATATGCCGGAACCAAGAGTTCTTCCGCCGTCCGCCGCTTCATTCATGGCGTGCGTCCGGGCATGCCCGAGTTGGAGGCCTGCCGCAACATGGGCCTCGACGGCGCCATGCAGTCCGTCCACGTCAACATGAGTTCCGGCCCCCGCGCCCGCTATGGGCTGTGCAGCCCGGGCATGCGGGTCATCGAGCGGGGCGACCCGATCGTGCTGGGCTTCGGGCTTCCCGGCGCGCTCAACTGCCGCGCCGGTTTCATGGTGGAGAGAGCATCGGAACTGCCGGGCGGCATTTCCGATTACGCCGAGAAGCTGGTGCTCCCGTATTTCACCGCCGCGGCGAGCTGGTATGAAACGGTCGGCATCGGGGTGAGCGGCGGCGAGGTCTATGACGCGGTGATGCGCCATCTGGCTGACCCGTTCTTCGGGATCGGCCTCAATCCGGGCCACCTGATCCATCTCGATGAATGGGTGCATTCACCGATTCGCAGGAACAGCAGTCAGCGCCTCGCCTCCGGCATGGCGCTGCAATGCGACATCATCCCGGCCACCGGCACCGCCTACTTCACCACCAACATCGAGGACGGCATCGCACTGGCC
>DAISVW010000084.1:0-8703 GCA_036826695.1 Aestuariivirga sp. | reverse complement strand
AGGTCTGCGAGCGGCTCAATGCCGTGGCGCCGATCACTGGCCCCAAAAAATCAGCCCTCGTCACCACCGGCGCTGAAGCCGTTGAAAACGCAATCAAATTTGCCCGCGCCTATACCGGCCGCTCGGACGTGATCGCGTTTCACGTCGGCTTCCACGGCCGCACCCTGCTGGGCATGTCGCTGACCGGCAAGGTGGTGCCCTACAAGGGCAAGTTCGGGCCGATGGCGCCCGGCGTGTGGCATGTTCCCTTCCCCGTCGCCCACAAGGGCCACACGGTGGATGAATCGATCCATGCCATCGAATGGCTGTTCAAGGCCGATGTCGAGCCGGCGCGGGTGGCAGCCATCATCATCGAGCCGGTGCAGGGTGAGGGTGGCTTCTATATCGCGCCCAGGGAGCTGATGGTGCGGCTGCGCAAGCTCTGCGACGAGCACGGCATCCTGCTGATCGCCGACGAGATCCAGTCCGGCTTCGGCCGCACCGGCAAGTTCTTCGCCATGGAGCACTATGGCGTCGAACCCGATCTGATGACGGTCGCCAAGTCGCTGGCCGGCGGTTTCCCGCTCGCCGCGGTGGTGGGCCGCGCCAAGATCATGGACGCGCCGGATCCGGGCGGCATCGGCGGTACCTATGCCGGCAACCCGATCGCCTGCGCCGCGGCACTCGGCGTGTTCGACGCCTTCGCCCAGGAAGACCTGCTCGGCAAGGCCGAAAAGCAGGGCAAGATCATCATGAAACGCCTGCAGGCGATCAAGGCCAAGGGCAGAGGCATGCCGATCGGCGATGTGCGCGGGCTGGGCGCCATGTGCGCCTTCGAACTCGTCACCCAGCACGGCGGCAACGACCCCGACCCGGCCGGCGCCAAGGCGCTGGCGGCCAAATGCCTGGAGCGCGGCCTGCTCATCCTCACCTGCGGCGTCTATGCCGACACGGTGCGCATGCTGACACCGCTCACCGCCTCCGAAATGATCATCAAGGAAGGCCTCGACATTCTGGAGAGCGCCCTGCTCGGTAACTGAGTTTCTGTGGCAACGGCAGACATGGCTCGAGACAGGACGCGCGAGATCGAATGGCCGACGGTGGCGCTGATCGCCGCCGTCTACCTCGTTTTGGGCCTTCTCGTGTGGTTCCACGCCAGCCTGCCGTGGTGGCTGATTCTGCCGGTCGGCGCCTACTGCACGGCGCTGCACGGCTCGCTTCAGCATGAGGTGCTGCACGGCCATCCGACCGGCAACCGGAGGCTCAATGAGGCCATGGTGTTCATCGCCCCGGCCCTGTGGCTGCCGTTCGGGCGCTACCGGGAAACCCATCTCGCCCACCACAATGACGCCAACCTCACCGACCCGCGGCTCGACCCCGAATCCTATTACCAGTTGCCGGAGCACTGGGCGCAGGTGACAGGCATCCGCCGCGTGCTGTTCGAGATCAACCAGACGCTGGCCGGCCGCATGCTGATCGGCCCCGCCGTCAGCATCGTGCAGTTCTGGGGCGCCGAGTTCCGCGACATCGCGCGCGGCAACCGCGAGACGCTGAAAGCCTGGGCGTGGTTCGGGCTTTCGGTGGCAATCACCCTGTGGCTGGTGGCAGGTGTCGCCGGCATGCCGTTCTGGCAGTACTACCTGCTCATCGCCTATCCCGGCATTTCGCTGGCGCTGGTGCGCTCCTATTGCGAGCATCAGGCGGCGGAAGCAGTCGATCACCGCACCATCATCGTCGAGGCCTCGCCGTTCTGGTCTCTGCTGTTTCTCAACAACAACCTGCATGTGGCGCATCACGCGAAGCCCGGCCTCGCCTGGTACAGGCTGCCAGCCTATTACCGCGCCGAGCGCGACGCGCTGATCGCCCGCAACAACGGCTATCTGATGAAAGGTTACGGCCAGATTTTCGGCCGCTTCCTGTTCCGGGCAAAGGAGCCGATCGCCTACCCGGACGTGAGCTGGCTCAGAAAACTTTAACAGCCATGCGCCGCGGGGGCTGGAACAGGGCGGCATGATCGTCCAGAAGCCGGGTGCGCCTCAGCCAGAAGGAAGTGTTGCCACGTGACCAACCGGATCGAGATCGCGGGCCTCAAGATTTCAGGGGACTTGTATTCATTCGTGGCCGAGGAGGCTTTGGCCGGCTCCGGCATCAGCGAGATCGAGTTCTGGCACAGCTTCGCCGCCATTCTCGAGGACCTGGCGCCGAAGAACCGCGCGCTGCTGGCGAGGCGCGATCACTTGCAGGCTGAACTCGACGATTGGTACCGCCGCAACGGCGCGCCCAGCGACATGGCGGCCTACCGTGCCTTCCTCACGGAGATCGGCTATCTGGTGCCGGAAGGGCCTGATTTTCAGGTGACCACGGCCAATGTCGACCCCGAGATTGCCCAGGTGGCGGGACCGCAGCTGGTGGTGCCGGTGATGAACGCCCGCTATGCGCTCAACGCCGCAAACGCGCGCTGGGGCTCGCTCTATGCCGCGCTTTATGGCACCGACGCCATCTCAGAGCAGGACGGCGCTGCGAGAACCAAGGACTATAATCCGGTGCGCGGCGCGAGGGTCATCGCCTGGGCGCGCAACTTTCTCGACGCGGCCGTCCCGCTCGCCGGCGTCAAATGGGCCGATGTCACGCGCCTCACGATCGAGCGCGGCGGGCTGGCCACCGGCCGCGGCGGCCTCAAGGACCCGTCGCGCTTCAGGGGCTTCCGCGGGCCAAAGGAAGATCCGGAAGCAATCCTGCTCGGCAACAACGGGCTTCACATCGAGATCGGCATCAACCGCGCGCATCCGATCGGCAGACATGACAAGGCGGGCATCTCCGATGTGACGCTCGAATCCGCCCTGACGACGATCATGGATTGCGAGGATTCGGTTGCCGCCGTCGACGCCGCCGACAAGGTGGTGGCCTATCGCAACTGGCTGGGGCTGATGACCGGCGATCTCACCGAAGAGATCGAGAAAGGCGGCCACCGCTTCACCCGCCGCCTGAACCCCGACCGCGTCTATGATGGGGCCGACGGCGGCAAACTGACGTTGCCCGGCCGTGCGCTGATGCTGGTGCGGAACGTCGGCCACCTGATGACCACGCCCGCAGTGCTCGACCGGCACGGCAACGAAATACCGGAAGGCATCATGGATGCGATGCTGACCGCCCTCATCGCGCTCAATGACGTGGGCCCACGCGGACGGCGGATGAACTCCCGCGCCGGGTCGATCTATGTGGTGAAGCCCAAGATGCACGGGCCGGACGAAGTTGCCTTCGCGGTGGAACTCTTCGGGCGCGTCGAGCGGGCGCTGGGGCTCGCCCCCAACACCATGAAGATAGGCATCATGGATGAGGAACGGCGCACCACCGTCAACCTCAAGGAATGCATCCGCCAGGCCAGCGCGCGCATCGTGTTCATCAATACGGGCTTCCTCGACCGCACCGGCGACGAGATCCACAGCGCCATGGAAGCAGGCCCGATGATCCGCAAGGGCGACATGAAGCAGGCGCCGTGGATCAAGGCCTATGAGGACTGGAATGTCGATATCGGCCTGCTCTGCGGGCTTCCCGGCCATGCCCAGATCGGCAAGGGCATGTGGGCGATCCCCGATCACATGGCGATCATGCTGTCGCTGAAGCTCGCGCATCCGCAGGCCGGGGCCAACACCGCCTGGGTGCCCTCGCCCACCGCCGCGACGCTGCATGCCACGCATTACCACAAGGTGAATGTGAAGGCGGTGCAGGAGCGGCTGAAGGCCAGGCCACGCGCCAGGCTCGACGACATCCTGTCGGTGCCGGTCGCGACACGGCCCAACTGGACGGCGGCCGACATCCAGAAGGAACTCGACAACAACGCGCAAGGCATCCTCGGCTATGTGGTGCGCTGGATCGACCAGGGCATCGGCTGCTCCAAGGTGCCCGACATCGACAATGTCGGGCTGATGGAAGACCGCGCCACGTTGCGCATTTCCTCCCAGCATATGGCCAACTGGCTGCGCCACGGCGTGGTCAGCGAGGAGCAGGTGATGGCGACCTTGAAGCGCATGGCGGCGGTGGTCGACAAGCAGAACGCCGGTGACCCCAACTACCGGCCGATGGCGCCCGATTTCGCGACATCGATCGCCTTCCAGGCGGCCTGCGACCTGGTGTTCAAGGGCGCCGCACAGCCCAATGGCTATACCGAGCCGCTGCTGCACCGCCACCGCCTCGCGGTGAAGGCCCGGGGGTGAGGCGGCCGGCCTTACTCGCCATAGGGAATCCAGATGTTCTTCACCTGCACGGCGCGGCGCAGATAGTCATGACCCTGGCCCTGGTCGCGTGACAGCCAGTCGCGGCGCCTGCCGTGCGAAACCCATGTGGCCTTGAGGTTTCCGGCACTCGCCGCCTCGACCGCCGCCGCGCCCTGTCTGGAACCGTAATACCACATACACGCGACGTCATCGTGGTCTGCCAGCGTCTTGGCCAGCTCATCGCGCCCGCCGGTGACGATGTTGACCACGCCGCCCGGCACATCGGAGGTGTCGAACACCTGATAGAGATCGGTGGCCGCCAGCGGCTGGCCGGGCGAGGGCACCGCGACCACCCGGTTGCCCATGGCGATGGCCGGCATCACCAGCGACACGAAGCCCAGAAGCGGCATCTCGTCGGGGCAGACGATACCCATGATGCCCCAGGGCTCGTTCATGGCGAGCGTCACATGACGCGACTTGGTGGCGTGGACGCGGCCATCATATTTGTCGGCCTGGGCCGCATACCAGAAGATGCGGGCGATGGCGGCGTCAACCTCCGCCTTCGCTTCAGCCTTGCCCTGGCCCATGGCGACGAGGCGGGCCGCGAACTCGGCGGCCCGGGGCGCCAGGTTCTCGGCGATGTAGTAGATCACCTGCGCCCGGTTATGCGCGGTGGCCGCCGACCAGGCGGAAGCCTTGGCCGCCGCCTCGACGGCGTTGCGGATGTCCTTGCGGTTGCCGAGCCCGGCCTGGCCGATCGCCTTGCCTTTCGCTCCGTAGACGGAATAGGAATAGCCGCCGTCCGGCCTTGCCTGCTTGCCGCCGACATAGAGCTTGGCCGTGCGGTCGATGCCGCCAGGCTCGCTCGCATCAGGCGGCAGCGCACTGAGTGGTGCGCGTTTCGCCTCCGCCTCCGGCCTCAGACCGGCCTCCCAGCTAGGGACGAGATATTCATACATGCCTTCCCGCCCGCCCTCGCGGCCAAACCCTGACTCGCGGTAGCCGCCGAAACCCGCCGCCGCGTCAAACAGATTCGTCGAATTGATCCACACCACGCCCGCCTTGACGCGGGCCGCGGTATCGAGCGCCAGGTTGATGTTCTCGGACCATACGGTGGCGGAAAGACCATAGCGGGTGTGATTGGCGATCTGCACGGCCTCCTCCGGTGTGCGGAAGGTCATCAGCGCGGCGACCGGACCGAAGATCTCGACGTCCATCACGGTGGACGACGGTTCGACATCGGTGAACAGCGACGGCGCGAACCAGTTGCCGGTTTCCGGCAGTCCGCAGGAGGCTTGCAGGAGCATGCCACCTTCGCGCTTTCCGGTTTCCACGAGTTCCGAGATGCGCGTGAGCTGAACGGGATCGACGATGGCGCCCATGTCCACGGATTTATCCAGCGGGTCGCCCACCCGCAGCGTTTCCATGCGCCGCTTCAGCTTGGCGAGGAATTTCGGCGCAATGCCTTCCTGCACCAGAATGCGCGAACCGGCACAGCACACCTGCCCCTGGTTGAACCAGATCGCGTCGACGACACCTTCCACCGCTGCGTCGAGATCGGCATCCTCATGCACGATGAAGGGCGACTTGCCGCCAAGTTCGAGCGAGAGCTTCTTCTCCGTCCCCGCCGTGGCCTTGCGGATCAGCCGGCCCACCTCAGTCGCGCCGGTGCAGGCGATCTTGTCGACATCGGGATGCTGTACCAGTGCCGCGCCCGTGGCGCCGTCACCGGTCACGATGTTGACCACGCCATCGGGCAGCCCCGCCTCGCGGCAGAGTTCGGCGAAGGCAAGTGCCGAGAGCGGCGTGAACTCAGCCGGCTTCAGCACCACCGTATTGCCGGCCGCCAGTGCCGGCGCAATCTTCCAGGCCAGCATCAGCAGCGGGAAGTTCCACGGGATGATCTGCCCGCATACGCCAAGCGGGCGATAGCCGGGAAACTCGTCGGCGATCAGTTCCGCCCAGCCGGCATGATGATAGAAGTGCCGGGCCGCCAGCGGAATGTCGATGTCGCGCGATTCGCGGATCGGCTTGCCATTGTCCATGGTCTCCAGCACCGCGAGGAAACGCTCGCGCTTCTGAATCAATCGGGCCAGCGCATAGAGATGCCGCGCGCGGTCGTGGCCGGCAAGCTTCGCCCAGGCCGGAAACGCCTTGCGCGCCGCCTTCACCGCGGCGTCGATGTCGGTCGCGGCACCCTGGCTCACCCGCGCCAGCGGCTTGCCGGTCGCCGGGTTGGACACCGTGAACAGCCTCGCCCCGGCGGGCTTCGTGAAGCGGCCGTTGATGAAATGGCCGAAGCCGCCGGCATTGGCCTCGAGCCAGGCGAGCACCGGCGCATTGCCTTCCGGCGCCGGGCCATAATCCATGGTGGTGAGAATCTCTGAAACGCTGGGCATGGCGCGGGGCTTTCTCAGGCGAGCGGCTGGTGCGTGGCGGCGGCGTAACGCCCGGTGACATGGTGTTCAAGCTGGCGCTCGATGTCGGCCAGCATCGAGGAGGCGCCGATGCGAAAAAGATCAGGCTCCAGCCAGCGGCGGCCCAGCTCTTCCTTCATCAGGATCATCCAGGTCATGGCGTCCTTGGCGGTCTTGAGGCCGCCCGCCGGCTTGAAGCCGATGTGATGTCCGGTGAGATCGCCGTAATCGCGCAGCGCCCGTACCATGACGAGGCTCACGGGAAGCGTGGCGTTGACCTCTTCCTTGCCGGTCGAGGTCTTGATGAAATCGGCTCCCGCCTGCATCGCCACCATCGAGGCCTTGTAGACATTGCGCAGCGTCTTGAGATCGCCGGTGGCGAGGATCGCCTTCATGTGCGCGGGGCCGCAAGCGGCGCGCATGGCGGCCACCTCATCATAGAGCGCCGTCCAGTCCTGGGTGAGCACCTGGGCGCGGTGGAGGACAATGTCGATCTCCTCCGCCCCGTGATCGACGGCGTAGCGGATTTCGGCGAGTCTCTGGGGAAGCGGCGTCAGCCCAGCCGGAAAACCGGTGGCGACGGAGGCGACCGGAATGCCCGAGCCTGCCAGCGCCTTGACGGCATAGGGCACCATCGCCGGATAGACGCAGACAGCACCCACCCGCGGCGGGTTTTCGGCCAGCCCCAGCGCCGCCACCAGATCGGGGCGCAACGGGTGCATCGCCTTGGCGCAGAGCCGGTGCACGCGGCCCGGTGTATCATCGCCGCTCAGCGTGGTGAGGTCGATGCACTGAATTGCCTTCACCAGCCAGGCTGCCTGATAGGCCTTCTTGGCGCTGCGCCGCGCCGGCAGGGAGGCGGCGAGCCGCTCCGCCGCCGCAAGGTTGACCTGCACGTACTAGAACCAGTCGATGGACAGCGGCACGCCGTGATTGCGCGCCACCGGCGCGAAACTGGCAGAAGTGGCAGCGGGCCGGACTTCACTCATCACACGATCTCCCTTGCCGGCAGAGCCTAGCCCAAGCGGCCGGTCAGGTGAAGGACAACGCCTTGAAGGCTCTGGTCTGCGCGGTGAGCGCGGTTTCGACCGGCAGCCGCTCCATCGACGAGGCACCGTAGAAGCCATGGCAGTTGCGGGTGTTGCGGAAGATGAACTCCGCATCGGCCGGCATCGACACCGGGCCGCCATGCACGATGACGATCGCGTCCTTGTTGACCCTGAGCGCCGCCTCCGCCCATTCATCGACCAGCGCCGGGCAGTCGGCGAGCTTCAGCGCCGTCCTGGAGCCTATGCTGCCGCCGGTGGTGAGACCCAGATGGCAGACGATGATGTCCGCCCCGGCCGCCGCCATCGCCGCGGCCTCGCCGGCATTGAACACGTAAGGGGTGGTCAGCATGTCCTTGTCATGGGCGAGCCGGATCATGTCCACCTCGAGCCCGTAGGACATGCCGGTCTCTTCCAGGTTGGCGCGCAGAATGCCGTCGATCAGGCCCACGGTGGGGAAGTTCTGCACGCCGGAGAACCCCAGCGCCTTCAGGTCATCAAGGAACGTGTCGAAGATGCAGAACGGGTCAGTGCCGTTGACGCCGGCCAGCACCGGCGTGCGTTTGGTGACGGGCAGCACTTCGCGCGCCATGTCCAACACGATGTCATTGGCATTGCCATAGGCGAGAATGCCGGAGAGCGAGCCGCGCCCGGCCATGCGGTAGCGGCCCGAATTGTAGATGACGATCAGGTCGATGCCGCCCTCTTCCTCGCATTTGGCGGAAAGCCCGGTGCCGGCCCCGCCACCGATGATCGGGATGCGGCGGCGCTTCATGTCCTGGAATCTGGCGACAAGGGCCTGGCGTTCGAAACGGGGCATGGGGGGTCCTCAACTGGTGGCCGGGGCAAGGCCCAGAATGGCGCGGGCTTCGGCGGCGCTTGCGGGATGGCGGTCATACCTGGCGCAGAGTGGGGCGAGGCGGGCGACGAGCTTCTTCGCGACCTCGTCGACCCCCTTCTCGGAGAAGCAGACTTCCTCGCCGCGCACCGCCGGCGAGGCGAGCAGGAAGACGCGCCGCGCATCCGCGCCGTAGCGGTCGACAATCG
>DAISVW010000083.1:0-8716 GCA_036826695.1 Aestuariivirga sp. | reverse complement strand
CCCCACCAGGCCTCCGCCCGTGAGCCTCCTCGCGCGCCCCCCGAGCACCGCCATCAGCGCGCCGGCGCCGGCGGGCTCCAGATTGCCGATGACGATCTGGTAATTCGACTTCATGGGGTAGGAAGTGATCTTGCCCGTGGCGATCACCTCGAGCCCCTCCTGCAGCCGTGACCTGAGACGCGAGAAATTCCCGCGCCACATCACCGCGTCGAGCTTGGCGCCCTCATCCTTGATGGCGAAATAGCAGTGGCCCGAGGCCGAAGGACCCTTGAAGCCCGAAATCTCGCCGCGCACCCGCACCTGGCCGAAGCGGTCCTCCAGCGTGCGCTTGAGCGCACCGGCAAGCTCCGAAACCGAGTATTCGCCTGTGTTAGGCCGGGACTTTTCAATGATTTCGCCGGTTTCGGGATCGTGGTCCCAGATCGTGGACATTGCGGATTCCGCTCTTTGATTCTGCCTCATCAAATGCGAGAAGGCGGACGATTGCAAGATTGAGGTCTCGCAGCATGAACATCCTGCTGATCGGCTCCGGAGGGCGCGAGCACGCGCTGGCCTGGGCCATCTCCGCCAGCCCGCTGTGCGACAGGCTGTTCGTGGCGCCCGGCAATCCGGGAACCGATCAGATCGCGCGCAATGTCGCGCTTGGCGTATCTGACCACGCCGCGGTCATCGCCTTCTGCAAGAAGGAAAACATCGGCCTCGTGGTGGTGGGTCCGGAAGCGCCGCTGGTGGCGGGCCTCGCCGATGATCTTGCCGCCGCCGGCATCAAATGCTTCGGCCCGCGCAAGTTCGCCGCCCAGCTCGAAGGCTCCAAGGGCTTCACCAAGGATATCTGCGCGCGTTACGGCATTCCCACCGCCGCCTACGGCCGTTTCAGCGACAAGGCGGCGGCCCTCGCCTATCTCGAACAAAAGGGCGCGCCGATCGTCATCAAGGCTGATGGTCTGGCCTCTGGCAAAGGCGTGACAGTCGCCATGGACATGGCAACAGCGCGCGCTGCGCTGGATGAGATCTTCTCCGGCCGGTTCGGCCAGGGCAATTGCGTGATCGAGGAGTTCCTCGAAGGCGAGGAAGCGAGTTTCTTCGTGCTCACCGATGGCCGCCATGCTTTGCCACTCGCCACCGCGCAGGACCACAAGCGTGTGGGCGAAGGCGACACGGGCCCCAACACCGGCGGCATGGGCGCCTATTCGCCGGCCCCCTGCATGACGGACGCGCTGTGCGCCGAAGCGCTGGAAAAGATCGTGAAGCCTACGATCCGCGCGCTGGCCGAAATGGGCCAGCCCTATGTGGGCGTGCTCTATGCCGGCCTGATGCTCACCAGGGACGGCCCAAGGCTGATCGAATACAACTGCCGCTTCGGCGACCCCGAAACGCAGGCGCTGATGCTGCGGCTGAAGGATGATCTCGTCACCCTGCTGCTGGCCTGCTGCGATGGCACCCTCGACAAGGTGACGGCCCGCTGGTTCGATGACGTGGCGCTCACCGTGGTGATGTGCGCCCGGGGCTACCCCGGCGAGCCCGAGAAAGGCACGGAAATCCGCGGCCTTGAAGGCGCAGCCGCCATGGATGGCGTCGAGATCTTCCTTGCCGGCACCGCGGGGCGGAATGGCATGATCGTCGCAAATGGCGGCCGGGTGCTGAGCATCACCGCGCGGGGCGCAACCATCGCCGAGGCGCGGGCCCGCGCCTATGCCGCGGTGGACCGCATCGACTGGCCGGAAGGCTTCTGCCGCCGCGACATCGGCTGGCGGGCGCTGGCTAAGGAACAGAAAACGCCGGGAAAGAGATGAAGATTGACCGCCAGCAAGCCTTTTCCGGCACCATGGCCGCAGACATCGCGGCTGCCCCGCTCCAGGATTATCTCGCCCGGCACATCGAAGACTTTACCGGCCCGCTGACGCTCGTCCGCTTCAGGGGCGGCCAGTCAAACCCCACCTATCTGCTGACGACGCCGGAGCGGCGCTATGTGCTGAGACGGAAGCCCTTCGGCAGGCTGTTGCCTTCGGCCCATGCCGTCGAACGCGAATACCAGGTGACGGCGGCGCTGGCCACCGCGGGGTTTCCCGTCGCGCGGCCACTTCATCTGTGTACGGATGACAGCGTCATCGGCGCCGCCTTCTATGTGATGGAGCATATTGACGGCCTTGTGTTCTGGCAGCCGCATGCGCCCGGCCTCTCCGGCGAAAACCGCGCCGGACTGTTCGACTCCCTCAACGAAGCCATCGCCAGGCTGCACCGGCTGGATCCGGCGGCGCTGGGCCTTGACGGCTTCGGCAGGCCTGAAGGCTATATGGCGCGGCAGATCAGGCGCTGGAGCGAGCAGTACCGCGCCTCGTCAACCGAAACCATCGCGGCGATGGACAGGCTCATCGCCTGGCTTCCCGAAGCGTGTCCGTCCACCGCGGGCGCGGCCATCGTGCATGGCGATTTCCGCCTCGACAACTGCATCATCGCCAATGACCAACCGCGTGTTGCGGCGGTGCTCGACTGGGAGCTGTCAACGATCGGCGACCCGCTCGCCGATTTCACCTATCATCTGATGCAGTGGTTCATGCCGGTTTCCGAAACCGGCGCCGGAGTGGGCACACTCCTCGGCCATCTCGATGAGCCCGGCCTTCCAAGGCTTGAAGACTACGTTGCCGGCTATTGCCACCGCACCGGTCGGAGCGGTATCCCCAATCTCGACACCTATATGGCATATAATTTCTTCAGACTTGCGGCGATCCTTCAGGGCATTCTCGGACGGGTGCGCGACGGCACCGCCGCCAGCCCCGACGCGGCCGCCATGGCCCGGCAGGTGCGGCCGCTCGCCGAAACCGCCTGGACCTTCGCGCGAAAGGCCGGCGCATGACGGCACCCAGCATCGGCCTGGCGCTTGGCGGCGGCAGCGCGAGGGGCCTCGCCCATATCCCCATGCTCGAGGTTTTCGACGAGCTGGGCCTCAAGCCCAGCGTCATCGCCGGCTGCTCGATCGGGGCTTTGGTCGGTGCGGCCTATGCCGGCGGCATGACGGCCCGCGACATCCGTGAACATGCCGAGCGCCTTCTCGCCAACAGGCTCGGCGCGCTGCGCTATGCCTTTGGCGAGAAACGCCTCAACCCGTTCGACCTGCTGGCGCTCAACGGCCTTGCCTCGCTTCATATCCAGGGCGAGACGCTGGTGAACCTGGCGCTGCCCGGGAGCGTGCCACAGCTCATCGAGGACCTGCCCATTCCCTTCAAGGTGGTCGCCACCGATTTCGAGACCATGGAAGAGCAGGTCATCGAAGCGGGCCCGCTGCGCAAGGCGGTAGCGGCGTCGATCGCCATACCGGGCGTGATCCTTGGCCCCAGATATGATGGCCATGTCTTCGTCGATGGCGGAGTCACCAATCCTGTTCCCTTCGATCACGTGCGGCAGGGCATGGACATCGTGGTCGCCGTCGACGTCACGGCGAGGCCGCGCGCCGCCAATGGTGCCAACCGCAGCAATATGGAACTGGCGGTGGGCTCGCTGCTGATCATGTTCCATCAGGTGGCGGGGCTGCGGCGGGCCATCAACCCGCCCGATATCTATATCCGGCCCGCCGTCGATTCCTTCTCGGGCGCCGATTTCTTCCGCTTCAGGGACGTGCTGGAAGGCGCCGCCACCGCCAAGGACCAGCTCAAGCGCGAACTTGAAAAGCGCATTGCTAGGGCGGACTAACGCCGCGCCTGAAAAAACTCCTTCAGGAGCTTGGCGGCCCGTTCGCCGCCGATGCCGCCATAGACCTCCGGCGCGTGGTGGCAGGTGGCCTGGGTGAAGAACCGGCCGCCATGCTCGACGGCGCCCATCTTCTCATCCTCCGCACCGAAATAGAGCCTGCGGATGCGCGCGAAGGAGATCGCGGCGGCGCACATGGCGCAAGGCTCGAGCGTCACGTACAGATCACAGTCCACAAGGCGTTCGCTGCCGAGGAGGCGCGCCGCCTCGCGGATCGCCAGCAGCTCGGCATGAGCGGTGGGATCGTTCAGTTCCAGCGTGCGGTTGCCGGCGCGCGCCAGAACGCGGCCTCCGGTATCGCTGACGACCGCACCCACCGGCACCTCGCCCCGGCGGGCGGCGGCCTGCGCCTCCTCGAGGGCAAGCCGCATTGGCTCTGGCAGTTTCCATTGCATTCTGCCACATGAGTCGATCATGAGGCCGGGGTCAAGATGAGCGCATTCGAGGGCGAGAGGATCGCCAAGGTGATGGCGCGGGCCGGCGTGTGCTCGAGGCGCGACGCCGAGCGGCTGATTGCCGAGGGCCGCGTGAGCATGAACGGCAAGGTGCTCAGCACCGCCGCCGTCAACGTAACGGCAAAAGACGTGATCGTGTTTGACGGCAAGCCCTTGCCGCGCGCCGAGGAAACCAGGCTGTGGCGCTACCACAAGCCGGCCGGCCTCGTGGTCTCGGCCCGCGATCCGCAAGGCAGGCCCACCGTGTTCGACAAGCTGCGCCAGCAATTGCCGCGCGTCGTGTCGATCGGCCGGCTCGACATCAACACCGAAGGGCTGCTGCTCCTCACCAATGACGGTGCGCTGGCGCGGTTTCTGGAGCTTCCCGCCTCAGGCTGGATCCGCCGCTACCGGGTCCGCGCCTATGGCCAGCCCGCACCTGAAGCGCTGGAACGGCTCCGCGGCGGCACGGAGATCGACGGCGTGCGCTACGGGCCCATCGAGGCCAGCATCGAACGGGTGCAGGGTGGCAACTGCTGGCTGACGATCGCCATCCGCGAGGGCAAGAACCGCGAGGTCAAGCGCATCTGCGAACATCTGGGGCTGCAGGTGAACCGGCTGATCCGCACGTCTTTCGGGCCGTTCCAGCTGGGCGAGTTGCCGCGCGGCGGCATCGAGGAAGTGCCCCCGAAAGTTCTCAAGGCCAGTATCGGAACAAGATTCTTCGAGGCAAGCGATGCGGATCGTCGGGGGAAAATTCAAAGGCCATAGCATCGCCGCGCCGCAAGGCACGGGAACGCGCCCCACCACCGACCGGGTGCGCGAGGCGGTGTTCAACATCCTCGGCCATGGCGTCACGGATTTTTCGGTCGAGGGCGCGCGGGTGCTTGATCTGTTCGCCGGAACCGGCGCGATGGGCCTCGAGGCCATGTCACGCGGCGCCCGCTTCTGCCAGTTCGTCGAGGAAAGTGCCGAGGCCCGCGGCCTGATCCGCCGCAATGCCGATGCGCTGGGCGTGATCGGGCTCACAAAGATCTGGCGCCGCGACGCCACCAGGCTTGGCCCCTGCGCGCCACAGCCGGGTTTCGATCTGGTATTCGCCGATCCGCCTTACGGCATGGGGCTGGGCGAGAAGGCGCTCGCTGCGCTGGTTTCGGGCCAGTGGCTGAACCCGGGCGCCGTCGTGGTGCTGGAAGAGGCCATCAAAGCCGATGTGCCGCCCCATGAAGGCCTGGAGATGATCGACACGCGCGACTACGGAGATACGCGGATCCGCTTCTACCGCGCGGCCATGTGACACAGCCCCTCTACTCGAACAGGCTCGACACGCTTTCCTCGCGGTTGGTCCGTCCGATCGCCTCGCCGAGCAATGGCGCGATCGGAATGGTGCGGATGTTGCGCGCGATCTTCACCGCCTCGGTGGGCTGGATCGAATCGGTGATCACCAGTTCCTTCAGCTTGGAATTGGTGATGCGCGAGACAGCGCCGCCCGAGAGCACGCCATGGGTAATGTAGGCGGTCACGTCCCTGGCGCCCTCGGCCAGCAGTGCTTCCGCGGCATTCACCAGCGTGCCGCCAGAGTCGACGATGTCGTCGATCAAGATGCAGGAGAGGCCCGCCACGTCGCCGATGATGTTCATGACCTCCGATTCGCCGGCCCGCTCGCGGCGCTTGTCGACGATCGCCAGCGGCGTATCGAGGCGCTTGGCCAGAGCCCTGGCGCGCACCACGCCGCCGACATCAGGCGAAACCACGACCGCGTTGGCGACGTCCTGGTGATTCTTGATGTCGCGCACCATGACCGGCCCGGCGAACAGATTGTCGGTGGGGATATCGAAGAAGCCCTGAATCTGGCCGGCGTGCAGGTCCATGGTGAGCACGCGATCAGCACCCGCGCGGGTGATGAGATTGGCCACCAGCTTGGCCGAAATCGGAGTGCGGGGCCCCGGTTTGCGGTCCTGACGCGCGTAGCCGAAATAGGGGATCACCGCCGTCACGCGGCGGGCCGACGAACGCTTCAGCGCGTCGATGATGATCAGCAGCTCCATCAGATGGTCGTTGGCCGGGAACGAGGTCGACTGCACCACGAACATGTCCTGGCCACGGACATTTTCCTGAATCTCGACGAAGATCTCCATGTCGTTGAAGCGCCGCACCGTGGCCTTGGTCATCGGCGTGCTGAGATAGGAACAGATGGCTTCCGCCAGGGGCCGGTTGCTGTTGCCTGCCACGATCTTCATCATGCGCGAAATCCCCCAAGCGGCCTGTCTCGCGGGGTCTATAACAACCGCATGACAGCCTGCAAAGAGCGATTTCGCTGATACTGATATTGCCGCGCCTTATGGGCGGGGCGTGGGGGCTACCGGTAGGTCTTGACGACGTCGAAAATACCCGTGGCTGCCGCTTCCGCGACGGCGCGCGCCGCCGGACCCCAGCCGCCATCGAGGGCGCCCACCGGCACGTCATTGGACTGTTTCACATCGCCCAGCAGTTTTCCGTCCGGCGTCTTCACCAGCCAGCGGATTGTCACCGTCTGGGTTTCCGCGTCTTTTTTCGCCAGCTTCACGCGGCCCTCGACAGTCAGCGCGTCGCGCTGCGGCTTGCTGACCACCGGCCACCCGGCTTCGGAAAGCACCTTCCGTACGACTGCCGTCAGTTCGGCATCGCCACCACCGGGGGAACCCTTGACCGGCACGACGGCCACGGCCCTGATCGCCTGTTTGCCGGGATCTGACCTTGCTGGGACGGCGGTGCCATCCCTCGCCTTGCTGGTCTCCGCCAAGGCGGCGCGCACCGGAGCATTCGGCTGATCCTCATCCGGCGGGGCGGGCGCCAGGCCTTCCTCGGAAGCAGCCACCACGGGCAGCATGCCCTCGCCGGGAAGCGGTGCAACGGAGGCAACGGTGGGCGCGATGTCTTCGTGCTCGACCACCTGATCGGCGCCTTCGAGGCCAAAGGTTCCAAGCGCTGCGAGGCCGGGCCCGTGCACCGTCTCGAAATCGATCTGGCGTTCAGCGCCCTCGCCTGCCCTGGCGAAGAGATCGGGCGGCGGCGCAGCAAGCGAGGCGATTCTCACCGCATAGCCATGGCCCCCAAGTATGCGCGCCAGTTCATCGGCGGTGCGGCGGGCGACGCGGTCGAGCACCGCGGGTGTCACGGCCTGCCAGGGATCGGCTCCGGCGAAGACGCCGGCATTGTCTTCACCGCTGATGGTTCCGATCAGGACACCCCCGGCATCGCGGAACTGCAGCTCATAGGCCAGGCGCACACCGGCGCTGCCTGGCATCGCCCGCAGGCTGCCGCCCAATCCGAATGCGCCAGCACGGTCATCGCCCCTGGCGATACTGATGTTGTGGCTCGCTCCCGCCGCCACGAGCGCGGTGCTGAACACCGACAGACGATCCGGCGGAATCCCCGTGAACTGCTGAATGACCACCGGCGGTACGGACTTGCCCTTGGGCGCGCCTGGCGCAGGCCCGGCGTCGCTGAGCAGCGTTCCCGCCGAACACCCAGCCAAGATCATCGCGAGCGCGGCGAGCATCACGGCAAGCCACGCGCGCGGCGATATCACTCCCGAGATGGCTGCCGCACCCCTCATCGACTATCGAACTATCATACCAAGGGAAGCTTTCGATACCGGCTCGGGCCGCTTTTCCGCAATGATGTAGGTCCGCCCGAGGCAATAGGCGGCGCCAGCCTCCGAATTCATCAGGATCATATGGGCGAAGAACACCATCCCCGGCCCGATCTCGACATCGTTACCCTCATAGAACATGGGTGAATCCATCCAGCTTGGGGTAAACTTGGCGCCCAGCGAGTAGCCGCAGGCATTGAGCCGGTGGTTGCGCATGCCATGCTGATCCATGACCCGGGCATGCGCCGCGAACACGTCACCCGCCGTGCGGCCCGGGCGCAACTGCTCCTCGACGGCGGCCAGCGCCTCGCGGCAGGCTGCATCCATGGCCAGGTGTTGCCTTGAGGGTTTGCCGACAATGAGCGTGCGCATGAACGCCGCGTGATAATGACGGTAGACGCCAGCCCATTCGAGGGTCAGCTGATCGCGCTTCGAAAGCTTGCGGCGGCCAGACTTGTAGCGGCAGAGCAGCGCATCGCGCCCCGACCCGATGATGAACTCGTTGGCCGGATAATCGCCCCCGCCGGCAAACACCGCGCCTTGCTGGGCGGCGAGAATCTCGCCTTCGTCAGCGCCGGCCCTGGTCTTGCGCACCGCAGCTTTCAGCGCGGCATCGCCCAGTTCGCCGGCCTTTCTCACATAACGGAGTTCTGCCGGAGATTTGACCACCCGGATCATGTTCACGAGACCGCTTGCGTCGGCCAGCTTGACGAAGCCCGAGAGCGCCTCGTCCACCTGCTTGCCGTTGAAATGGGTGAGGCCATAGGACTGATTCTCGATACCCAGACGCTTGCCCTTGCAACCCAGGCTTTCCAGCATGGCGCGCAATTCGCCGGCGGGCCTGGCGCCGGCCGCATCGGTCCAGATTCGGATGTCCTCGATGATCGACGTGTGCCGGGCCTGG
>DAISVW010000082.1:997-8742 GCA_036826695.1 Aestuariivirga sp. | reverse complement strand
GGAGTTTTTCGGCGCGTGCGATTGCTTCCGCTTTCGGCAAGCCCAGCACATGCACCGGCGCCTTGATCGCGTACCGCAGCACCGTCATGTGCTGCCAGAGATTGAAGCTCTGAAACACCATGCCCAGCCTTGTCCGGATGCGCTCAAGCTGGCGGCGATCGGTGGGGTGAAGATTGCCATCCTTGTGGCGTAGAAGCGAAACTGCCTCGCCGGTAACCTCGATCTCACCCTCGGTCGGCATCTCGAGAAAGTTGATGCATCTGAGGAATGTTGACTTGCCTGATCCAGACGCGCCGATCATCGACACGACGTCGCCTTCCCGCGCGTTCAGGGACACGCCCTTCAGCACCTCGAGTTCGCCGAACCGCTTGTGCAGGCCGCGTACACGCACCGCGACCGAACGGTCTGCATCAAGCTTTGTTGCCGGCTGCGCCAAGCCTTACCCTCGTTACCGCAGTTTCCCAGACAGGCAGGTTGCTACAATTCCGGCGCTGCGGGCAACTACAATTCGCCGGCCGGACAATTTTCGTGCAGCTCACTGGAACCTGACGTTCAGTTAGGTTTTGCCTTCCGGCGCGACGTTCCGGCCGGTTTGCCCTCGGCGGCCGTTTCAGCGGCAGCGCGCGGCAGCGCCTTGCGTTCGGGCCGGCGAGGAAGCGCGGTCTCCTCGGCGCGGCTCAGATAGTCGAAGTGCAACGCGTCATCCTTGAGCAGGATGCGCACAGTGCCGCCCTTGCTGAGCTTGCCGAACAAGACTTCGTCGGCCAGCGGCTTCTTGATGTTCTCCTGAATGCCGCGGGCGAGCGGTCGCGCGCCCATCTGGCGGTCATAGCCCTTCTCAGCGAGCCAATCGGCGGCTTCGCGGGAGAGCTCGATGTTGATTTGCCGCTCTGCGAGCTGGGCCTCCAATTGCAACACGAACTTCTCGACCACCAGGCGCACCACCTCCAGCGGCAAGTGGCCGAAACCTATCACCGCGTCGAGGCGGTTGCGGAATTCGGGCGTGAACAGCTTCTGGATCGCCGCGGTGTCGTCACCCTCGCGCACCGAACTGCCGAAGCCGATGGCTTCCCGCGCCATGTCCTGGGCACCGGCGTTGGTGGTCATGATCAGGATCACATTCCGGAAATCGACAGACTTGCCATTGTGATCGGTGAGCTTGCCGTGGTCCATAACCTGCAGAAGGATATTGAAGAGATCCGGATGTGCCTTCTCGATCTCGTCCAGCAGCAGCACAGTATAGGGGTGCTGGTCGATGCCATCGGTCAGGAGGCCGCCCTGGTCGAACCCGACATAGCCGGGAGGCGCGCCGATGAGGCGCGACACCGAATGGCGCTCCATGTATTCCGACATGTCGAAGCGCAGCATGTTGACGCCCAGCACTTCGGCCAGCCGCTTGGCCACCTCGGTCTTGCCCACGCCCGTGGGGCCGGAGAACAGATAGCAGCCCACAGGCTTCTCGGGTTCGCGCAGGCCCGCCCGCGCCAGCTTGATGGATGCCGCCAGTGCCTCGATCGCCTTGTCCTGGCCGAACACCATGCGCTTAAGGTCAGCCTCGAGGTTCTTCAGAACGGAAGCGTCGTCCTTGCTCACCGTCTTGGCCGGAATCCGCGCCATGGTGGCGATGGTGGCCTCGATGTCCTGAACACCGATCACCTTGCGGCGCTTGGCCTCCGTCACCAGCATCTGGGAGGCGCCCGTCTCGTCGATCACATCGATCGCCTTGTCGGGAAGCTTGCGGTCAGACATGTAGCGGGCCGACAGCTGCACCGCCGTCTCGATGGCGTCGTCAGTGTAGCGGACCTTGTGGAACTCCTCGTAATAGGGCTTGAGGCCCTTCAGGATTTCGATGGTATCCGGAATCGAAGGTTCGTTGACGTCAATCTTCTGGAACCGGCGGACGAGGGCGCGGTCCTTCTCGAAGTGCTGGCGGTATTCCTTGTAGGTCGTCGAGCCGATGCAGCGCAGCGCGCCGCTGGCCAGCGCTGGCTTCAACAGGTTCGAGGCGTCCATCGACCCGCCGGAAGTGGCGCCGGCCCCGATCACCGTGTGGATCTCGTCGATGAACATGATGGCGCCGGGGCGCGCCTCGATCTCCTTGACCACGGCCTTGAGGCGCTCCTCGAAGTCGCCGCGATAGCGTGTGCCGGCCAGAAGCGCGCCCATGTCAAGCTGGAACACCGTGCAGTTCTGCAGCACCTCCGGCACATCACCATTGATGATCTTGCGCGCCAGGCCCTCGGCGATCGCCGTCTTGCCCACGCCCGGGTCGCCCACGAACAAGGGGTTGTTCTTCTGGCGGCGGCAGAGGATCTGGATCGTCCGGCGCACCTCGGCTTCGCGTCCGATCAGCGGGTCGATCTTGCCTTCGGCAGCCTTCTTGTTGAGGTTGATGCAATAGGCATCGAGCGCATCGCCCTCGCCCTTCTTCTTGGGCGAGGCCGGCGCGCTCTCTTCGTTGTCGGTGCCGCCGCTGCCCTGCTGGTCCTGGTCTACGCCGCGCACCGGCCGCGCCTCGGAGAGACCGGTCCGTTTGGCGATGCCGTGCGAGATGTAATTGACGGCGTCATAGCGCGTCATGTCCTGCTCCTGCAGGAAGAAGGCGGCATGGCTTTCGCGCTCGGCGAAAATGGCCACCAGCACATTGGCGCCTGTCACCTCCTCGCGGCCCGAGGACTGCACATGAATCACGGCGCGCTGGATCACCCGCTGGAAACCCGCCGTGGGCTTCGATTCCTCGCGCTCGGCGGCGATCATCTGGCCAAGCTCGGTGTCGATGTAGTTGGTGAGGCTGCGGCGCAAAACGTCGAGATCGACGTTGCAGGCCTTGAGAACCGCTGCAGCATCCTTGTCGTCGATGAGCGACAGCAGGAGATGCTCGAGCGTCGCATATTCGTGTCGCCGCTCATTGGCCAGGGCCAGTGCCCGGTGCAGCGCCTTTTCCAGACTGCGGGAGAATGTCGGCATTGGCCTACTCCTTTTCCATGGTGCACTGCAGAGGATGCTGATGATGACGGGCGAAGTCCATGACCTGCGTCACCTTGGTCTCGGCCACTTCGAATGTATAGACCCCGCAAACGCCGACACCCTTCTGGTGAACATGCAGCATGATGCGGGTGGCCTCCTCACGTCCCTTG
This sequence comes from Aestuariivirga sp., assembly GCA_036826695.1. Classification (GTDB taxonomy): domain Bacteria; phylum Pseudomonadota; class Alphaproteobacteria; order Rhizobiales; family Aestuariivirgaceae; genus Aestuariivirga. The sequence continues at coordinate 5,605 of DAISVW010000082.1, read as the reverse complement.
CCGAAGAACCGTTCCAAAACATGGACGACGAACTCCATCGGCGTGTAATCGTCGTTGAGCAGCAGAACCTTGTACAGCGAAGGTTTCTTGGTCTTCGCGTCCGTCCGGGTGATGACCCCGGTCTGGTTGTCTTCCTTGTGAACTGGCTGCTTCGGCATGTCGGGAGTATATAGTTGCTCCGGGTCAGTTGTGGAGGGGATAAATCGCCACCTCAGGCCCCGCCATTCACCGCGGCTTGCGTGTTTGGTGCTAAAGCGCTGTAAACACACTATATTTTTTCAGCAAGCACCTTGAGCCTCAGAGTCATGGGATGCTCCGGCTGGCACAGCATATCGCCAACCGTGAAGTGATTGGCCTCCGCCACCTCTTCATAACGGCATGCGAGTCCAAGCCCCTCCCAGGCCGATGCCAGAGACCGTGCCTGGCGGAGGAATTCCTGGCTCTCCCGGGCGCCAACCCAGCTGTCGAAGGTCAGGATATTTGGCATGGGCCAGAGAAGCGGGCTCGCTGCCAGCGCCGTTGCGGCCGAGAGCCGCAGATCGTCGTTGATCGGCGTGGCGAGCAGCGGCCGCAGGTCGAAAATGCCGCTGATCGAGAGGCCAGCCTGCACGACGCCGGGCGGCTGGCCATAGGCCTGCCAATCGGTCGCGGCCATTGCTGCCGCCAGATGGCCACCGGCGGAATGACCGGTGACCAGCAAGGGCCGTCCGAAACGCTGGCGCAGAAACAGGCAGCACTGCCGCAACTCGTCGATGATATCGAGGACGCCGACCTCCGGGCACAGCGAGTAGCCGGCCACGGCGACGTCGAGACCATGGGCGTTGGGCCCGCGCGCCACATGGCAGAAATGCGCCTTGTCGAGCGAGCGCCAGTAACCGCCATGGATGAACAGTACGACCGGGCCCTGCCCGCTCGCCGGGAAAAAGTCGAGGCGGTTGCGCGGGCGGGCACCGTAGGCGATGTCCGCCTCGTGGGGCGTTGCTTCCCGCCAGGCACGCGCGTCCTGCTGCCAGCGGGCGATGATCGCGGGGTGGTCCGGCACAAGGGCACGGTTATTGTACTCAGCCGCGAGATTCATTCGCAGACCCTAAAGAAAACGCTTTGCCGCCGCGCCATGGGCAGCCCGGAGTTCCATCACGTCGATGCCGCAGGGCTGACCGTCGATCACCCGCCAGTTGCCACCGATCATCACCCGGTCAGCCCGGTGCGCGCCGCACAGCACCAGCGCGGCAAGCGGGTCCCCGGCGCCGGAAAAACGCAGCTCGTCCAGTGTGAACAAGGCAAGATCGGCCTGCTTGCCGATGGCGATCTCGCCGATGTCGTTGCGGCCTAGGCAACGGGCCGAGCCCGTTGTGGCCCAGCGCAGGGCGTCGAGATGGGTGACAGAGGCGCCATAGGTGAGGCGGTTGATCATCAGGGCATGGCGCACGCCTTCCATGAGGTTGGACGAATCATTGGACGCCGACCCATCCACGCCGAGCCCCACCGCAGCGCCCGCCGCTTCGAGTTCACGCGTCCGGCACTGGCCGGAAGCAAGCATCATGTTCGAGGTGGGGCAGTGGCACACCCCCACCTGGTGGCGGCCGAGCCTGGCGCCATCGCCATCCGAGAAATGGATGCCATGCGCAAGCCAGGTCCTGGGACCAAGCCAGCCCGTTTCCTCGAGGTAATCGAGCGGGCTCATGCCGAACATGGTATGGCAAAACCGGTCTTCATCCTCGGTCTCGGCGAGATGGGTGGGAAGCCGGCAGTCATGCTTTTCAGCCAGCGTCCCGCAGGCGCACATCAGCGATTTCGTGACGCTGAACGGCGAACAGGGCGCCAGCGCCACCTGAATCATGGCGCCCGCGCCACGCTGGTGATAGCGGTGGATGACTCGCTCGCAATCGGCGAGAATTTCATCTTCATCCTGGACCACACTCTCCGGCGGCAGACCACCATCCTTCTGCGAGAGATTCATCGAACCCCGGGTCACCGTCATCCGCATGCCGATCCGCCGGGCCTCCTCGACCTGGATGTCCATGGCGTCACCGAGGCCAGTGGGGAACAGGTAATGATGGTCCGACGTGGTCGTGACGCCCGACATCAGGAGTTCGGTGAGCGCCAGCCTTGTGGCGAGTCGAAGCCCCTCTGGCGTGAGACGCGCCCAGATCGGGTAGAGCGCCACCAGCCAGTCAAAGAGTTTCTTGTTGATGGCTTCCGGGTGAGCGCGGGTCAGCGTCTGGTAGAAATGATGGTGCGTATTGACGAGACCCGGCAACACAACATGACGCGACGCATCGAAAACCTCATCCACCGTTGCGGAGGGCTGCTGCCCGCCAGACAGGAGCTCGGCGATGCGCCCATCGCGCACCACGATTCCCGCCGGGGCATCGGCCAACACGGCAAGCGGCGATTTTATCCAGATGCTGGTCATGGCGGATGCGGGGTTGAAACTGTCCGTGGGTTCGGTCCACAATGCATGGCATGGGCCGGCGGGTTCTGCCAAGTAGGCATGCCGGGAGACGGCCCTTCAGGGAGAGAGCATAACATGACATTCGTGAAGACAGCGATTGCCTCGCTTGCCGCCCTCGCCGCCGCTACCGGCATCGGCATGGCGCAGGAGATGAAGAAGGAAATCGGCCCCGGCGAAGGCCAGGTCGATATCGTGGCCTGGCCGGGCTATATCGAGCGCGGCGAGACCGACAAGAACTTCGACTGGGTCACCGATTTCGAAAAGAAGACCCAGTGCAAGGTCAACATCAAGACCGCCGGCACATCCGATGAAATGGTGGCGCTGATGAACGAAGGCGGCTTCGACCTCGTCACCGCTTCGGGCGATGCGTCGCTGCGCCTGATCTCGGGCAAGCGGGTGCAGCCGATCAACGTTGACCTCATCCCCTCGTTCAAGACCGTCGACGCGCGCCTGCAGAAGGCGCCCTGGCACACGGTGAATGGGGTCCATTACGGCGTACCGTATCAGTGGGGCGCCAACGTGCTGGCCTACAACACCAACGTGTTCAAGGAGCCGCCCAAGAGCTGGGCGGTGGTGTTCGGGGAGCAGACGCTGCCGGATGGCAAGTCCAACAAGGGCCGTATCCAGGCCTTCGATGGCCCGATCTACATTGCCGACGCCGCGCTCTACCTGATGGCCACCAAGCCGGAACTGGGCATCAAGGACCCCTATGAGCTGAACGAGGACCAGTACAAGGCCGCCCTGAATCTGCTGCGCGTGCAGAGGCCGCTGGTCGGCCGCTACTGGCACGACGCCTTCATGCAGATCGACGACTTCAAGAATGAAGGCGTCGTCGCCTCTTCGTCCTGGCCTTTCCAGGTGAACCTGTTGCGGGCCGACAAGCAGCCGATCGCCTCAACCATTCCGCAGGAGGGCGCCACCGGCTGGGCAGACACCACCATGATGCATTCCGAGGCGGCACATCCGAACTGCGCCTATATGTGGCTCGAGCACTCGATCAACCCCAAGCTCCAGGGCGATCTGGCGGCATGGTTCGGTTCGGTGCCGGCCGTTCCCGCCGCCTGCCAGGGCAATCCCCTGCTCGGCGAGAAGGGCTGCGAGACCAACGGCATCAATAACTTCGAGAAGATCCACTTCTGGCGCACGCCAGTGGCGAAGTGTGAAAGCCAGTCTGCTGGCTGTGTGCCCTATTACCGCTGGGTCACCGACATGATTGCCGTCATGGGCGGCCGTTGATCCGGCCATTTTCCGCAAGCATTTCTGTCCCCGGGGCCAGTCCCCGGGGATTATCTTAAGCCACCCTGCCCTCCGCCCTTCGCGCGGCCCGGGCAGTTGGAGACATCATGACAATCGCCGTCCGCTTTCAGCATGTCAGCCGCCATTTCGGCAGCGTCCGCGCCGTCGATGACGTCACGCTCGACATCCGCGAGGGTGAGTTCTTTGCTCTGCTTGGGCCGTCCGGCTCCGGCAAGACGACGTGCCTCAGGCTGATCGCGGGTTTCGAGCAGCCCACCTCTGGCCACATCGAGATTTTTGGCGACACGGCGGAAGGGGTTCCGCCCTACCGGCGCAATGTCAACACGGTGTTTCAGGACTATGCGCTGTTTCCGCACATGACGGTGCTGGAAAACGTCGCCTATGGGCTAATGGTCAAGGGTGTAGACCGTGAGCGGCGCGCTGCCGAGGCCACGCGAGCCCTGGATCTCGTCGCGCTGCCCGGCTTTGGCGAGCGGCGGCCTTCGCAGCTTTCGGGAGGGCAGCGGCAACGGGTGGCGCTGGCCCGCGCACTCGTCAATCAGCCGAGGGTTCTGCTGCTCGACGAGCCCCTCGGCGCGCTCGACCTCAAGCTCCGCGAGCAGATGCAGGTCGAACTGAAGACGCTACAGCGCAACCTCGGCATCACCTTCGTGTTCGTCACCCATGACCAGGGTGAGGCGCTCTCGATGGCCGACCGGGTGGCGATCTTCAACGAGGGCAAGATCGCCCAGGTGGGAACACCGGAAGCGATCTATGAGCGCCCTGAAACCCGTTTTGTCGCTGATTTCGTGGGCTCCTCGAACGTGCTGACGCCTGATTTCGCAAAGGCGACGGGCAGCGCTCACCGCTGGGCAAGTCTCAGGCCCGAAAAAATCGCGATCCTCCGCGCGGGCGAG
>DAISVW010000082.1:0-987 GCA_036826695.1 Aestuariivirga sp. | reverse complement strand
CGCTTTATCTCTCAATGCTCACGGCCCGCCCTCCCCGCTGGGCGTGCCTCCGGCCTTAAAATCTCGCTCCCCCCCGGGCGGTTTTGCCGCCCCGCGCCCGCCACCACGCCGCGGTGACGGTGACGGCCGTCCACTATCAGGGCGCCATGACCAGGCTCAACACCCGCGCAGATGACAGCGCCGCACTGAATGTGACCGTGCCTTCGGCGGCCGAGAAGTTCCGCGAGGGCGATCGCCTGCTCCTCCATAGGGACACAGCCGCCATCCATGTCAAGGAAGGTGAGCGGTGAGTGCAGCCGCGCTTGATGGCGGCGTCCCATCCTCTGGATATCACGTCGGGTGTCGGGGAGAGCCAGAACGTGGAGTCGCGCACCTTCTCGTAACGCGAAGAGTCGTAGAAGATGCAGGCGTACTCGCCCTTCATCCTTCCGTCGTCTCGGCCCACACCGATGCAGCCGTAGCCCTTGAGCGAGTTGGACAGGTAGGTCAGCAGCGTGGTGTGCGACAGGGTGCACGGGGGCAACGGAGCACTTCCTGTGCGCCGATGAAGTCGGCGCCGTGCCATCGCATCAGTCCCGCCACCCTGTCCCTGCGGGTCTCCCATCGGTTCTCCCCGTCGGACTCGGCGTCGTACCGGATGTTGAAGGACATGACCCGGGTCTCCTCCTGGGCCGAGGACTCTCGTGAAAGAAGGAAAAGCGAGAGGATCAGGAACCAAAGATGATTCACGGCAGGAGAGATTGCCCCTAAGTTAGGGCTCTACTCACTATCGGAACCGGCAAAGCCATGTCCATACGGAGTTGACGAAGTGCATGTCCGAGGCTCTGTCTAAATAGAGTACATTCACATAGGCGCTCGAAAAGCGGATACGAAATGCGCGGAAGGACACTGACAACACTGCTTTTCTCCTTTTTCTCCTTATGGACAACTGCTCAGGACGAGGAGTCAATCACGGTCGACGGGACCATCACACCCGCCGAGGCGGCC
>DAISVW010000081.1:0-8872 GCA_036826695.1 Aestuariivirga sp. | reverse complement strand
CTAAGTTCGCCATGATATCGATATGGAGCGACCCATGACAGCGCCCGGCGCCGCTGCAACACCGCCAGTCAGCCGCCGCGGCGGAGGCCGCGAAGGGCGGCGGGCGCTGCGGTCGGCGCCGATGGCCTCATTCCCCACGCTGGTGCGGGAGATCCCGGTCTACAATCTGGTGCCCGACGAGGCTGTGGAGCTGATCCACGAGGAATCGCTGAGAATTCTGGAGGACGTGGGCTGCGAGTTCCGCGATGACGAAGCCGCCGCGATGTGGACGGCGGCCGGGGCTGACGTCAAGGGCACCCGCGTCCGGATCGACCGGGCGCTGCTGATGGACCTCGTCGGCCGGGTGCCGCCCGAATTCACGCTCAATGCCCGAAATCCGGACCGCACCGTCAGGGTCGGCGGCCGCAACATGGTGTTCGTGCCGATGTATGGCGCGCCCTATGTGCGCGACCTCGACAATGTCCGGCGTTACGGCTCGCTTGAGGACCTCAACAATTTCCACCGCCTCGCCTACATGCTGCCGGCTCTGCATTCGTCGAGTTCCATCTGCTGCGAGCCGATGGAAATCCCGGTGCCGAAGCGGCATCTTCACATCATCCACTCGGCGCTCAAACACTCCGACAAGCCCTTCATGGGAATCGTCACCTCGAAGGAGCGCGCCGAGGACGTGATGAAGATGGCGGGCATCGTGTTCGGCGAAGACCATGTGAAGGACAATACGGTTCTGGTTTCAATCACCAACTGCAATTCGCCGCTGGTGTGGGACGCCACCATGCTGGACGCCATGAAGGTCTATGCCCGGCACAACCAGCCGCTGATCCTGGCGCCCTTCGCGCTGTGCGGTGCGTCGACCACGGCGTCCGCCGTTGGCGCGGTGGCGCAGGTCAACGCCGAGGCGCTGGCGGGCGTTGCCTTCACCCAGCTTGTCCGCCCCGGTTCCCCGCAGATCTATGGGCAATTCATGGTGACCGTCGACATGAAGTCGGGCGCGCCGATGGGCGGCACGCCGGAAGCCGCGCAGATGATGTTCCTGATGGGCCAGCTCGCCCGCAAATACCGGCTGCCGTGGCGTACGTCTGGCTTCCATGTCGGCTCGAAGATCAACGACGCGCAGGCCGGCTACGAGGCCAACATGCTGATGCACGCGGCTGTGCTTTCCGGGGCCAACTACATCTGGCATGTGGCGGGCTGGCTGGAAGCGGGCCTGAGCTGCGGCTATTCGAAATTCGTGACCGACGCGGAACAGCTTGTGGGCTGGTACAAATACGCGGGCGGGCTGTCTTTTGCCGATTTCAAGGAAGCCATGGCAGCGGTGCGCGAGGTGGGCCCGGCCGGGCACTTCCTCGGCACCCAGCACACGCTTGAACATTTCGAGAAGGCCTTTTTCATCCCTTCGCTGATGGACTTCAATTCCTTCGAGCAATGGTCGGCGGAGGGGGCGAAGGACCACGACACGCGCGGCCGCGAGAAGGCGCGCGCCATGCTCAGGGCCTATGAGGAACCCAAGCTCGATGAGGGCATCGCCGAGGGCCTCCGCGATTTCATCGCCAGACGCGAGGAGGAACTGCCGAACAGCGTCAATTGATCCGGAGGCGCGGCGCCAGCGCGCCGGCGGCAAAGCCCAAGCCCAGCAGAACCAGCGACACGATCGCCCAGATCGCCACGACAAACCACTCGCCCACGCCTGTGCCGGCCATGGCGAGCCATGATGCCCATTCGACGAACATCGGATCGGCGGGAATGATGTCGGCATTGCCGGCGGCCAGTCCACCAGCCACGCCGATCAGCCCATGGGCGATCCAGGCCAGCAGCGACCAGACGCCAATCGCGGCGGCTGTGACAATCCAGATCAGGGTCTTCATCGCTCGATCTCCTTCATGTAGCCGCGCAACAGAGCAAGGTTGCGCTGGTTGGCCCGGAAAAACATGTCGAACACAACGCCCGCCACCGGAATGGCGCCGAGAACGGTGTCGGCGGCAATGTTCATGCCCATCTTGGTCAGCACCCGCGGCGGAGCACCATGGCGCACCGCCTCGGCGACGACGTAACAGGCAATTCCGGTGCCCATCAGGCTGCCTACACCTGGGATCAGGCTCAAGATACCGTCGGCGCCGAACGAGCGGCTGGTGCCTGGAATGCGGATTGCTGAGTCGGTGAACCACGCAATCCATTCCAGACGCTCGACGGTGCCGCGGGGCGTGATGTCCAGGGTAATGGAAGGGTTGGTCATCGGCGGATCGTCTCCCAGATTGCAGGGCGCATCAGCGCCGAGAAGGTGGAAAAGTCCGACATCGCAGGAATTCGCACTGCCAGAGGGGCCCGGACCCGTCAGTGACTGATTTGGGCAGAGAGGACGGCAAAACAAGTCACCCCAACCTTAAATCTTTGTCACAAAAAAGAGGGGTGAACGTTATTTCCGTTCACCCCGCTGGCAGCTGCCAGACGCAACGAGTGCTCTTCGCTTGAGAATGGGAGGACCCAAGAAAGACGATTGCGTTGGTCCTGGAGAAGCAAGACAGATGCCAGTTGGCCATGAGTCACATTCAGAAATGCAAGATATTGATCAAAGGGGTTTTTCTGGGAATCAAGCACGAGGCGTCGTGGTCCGGGATTTGGCGTCTGCATCGGCTTTGGGCGGCACAGCGCCCGGAAATCAGGCGGGGCTGGCCTGTTTCATCCAGTTGGAGAAACGAGAGAGCGCCTCGGTGAGGGTGGCCCGGTCCTTGAGGAAACACAGGCGAAGATGGCCCTCGCCACCAGGTCCGAAGGTGCTGCCGGGCGCGAAGCCGACCTTGGCCTCATCGATCAGGCGGCGCACGGTGAGGGCGGAATCCGTCATGCCTTCGATTTGGAGAAACATGTAGAAGGCGCCATCGGGAACCTCGAAGCGGATGCCCGGAACCTCGCGCAGCATGGCCACGGCAAAGTCGCGGCAAGCGCGGGCATTGCTCACCTGTTCGGCCACGAAGTGATCGCCGGTTTCCAGCGCCGCGACACAGCCGCGTTGCAGGAAGACCGGCGTGCCCGATGAATTCACCTGGATGATGCGCTCGATGGCGGCGCCCAGAGCCCGCGGCGCCTGCAGCCCGCCGACGCGCCACCCGGTCATCGCCCAGTTCTTCGAGAATGTGTTGGCGAGCAGCAACTGCTCCTCGTCCTCGCAGACATCGAGGAAGGACGGCGCGCGGCTCTCGTCCTTGGCGCCGTAATAGAAACGCGTATAGACCTCGTCGCCCAGGATCCACAGGCCGCGTTTGCGGCAGAAGTCCCGGATGGCGATGAGTTCCTCGCGCGAGGCCGTCCAGCCCACCGGGTTTGATGGCGAATTGAGCGAGATACCGCGGGTGCGCGGTGTTACGGCGTCGAACAGCCTGTCGAGATCAAGGGTCCAGCGGCCATTGCGGAAGTCCATCGGCACTTCGACCGGCCGCGCGCCGGAGATCCGCAAGGTCGAGGCATAATTGGGCCAGGCGGGCGTCGGCATCACGATGTCGTCGCCAGCCCCCGCCACCAGTTGCACGATGGTCTGGATCGCCTGCATGCCGCCGGAGGTGACGAAGAAATTCTCCTGGTCGAAGCCGCGGCCGAAATGCCGCGCATGATAGCGGGCCAGCGCCTCGCGAAGCTCAGGAATGCCGCGCTGCCAGGTGTAGAAGGTTTCACCGCCGAGCAGCGCCTCGGCGGCAGGCCGTGCGAAAGCTTCCGGCGTCGGCGCGGTTCCTTCGCCTGCCCACAGCCGGATGACGCCCGGCACGGTGAAGCCATACATGGCGGCCTTGATGATGCCGCTGTCCGGCTCGTTGCGGGCCTCGGGCGTGATCGCGGCAAGAAGCTGGTCAGGCGTCATGACCAGCGGTCATAAACCATGGCGGGCAAGACGGAAAATCCATTTCCTGCCCGCCATGCGATTTTCTTCTAGCCCTTGGCCTTCAGCGCATCGCGGATTTCGGCCAGCAATTGCTCCGACTTGGTCAGCGCCGGGGGCGGCGGTGGCGGCTCGGCCTTCTTCAACCGGTTGGCGGCCTTGACGAGCTGAAACAGAACAAACGCAACGATCAGGAAATTGATCAGCACCGTCAGAAAGGCACCGTAGGCAAGCACCGCGCCTTGTTCCTGGGCCCCCGCCAGGGTCGTGGCGGTAACCTTGGAGGAAAGCGGCAGAAAGTAGTTATCGAAGTTCAAGCCGCCGGTCAGCGCACCAATGACCGGCATGATCAGATAGTTGACGATGCCGTCCACGATCTTGCTGAAGGCAGCGCCGATGATCACACCGACCGCCAGATCGAACGCATTGCCCTTGAGGGCAAAAGCCTTGAATTCATTCCACATCTCAGTCCCCTTCCCGTTCGGCCCCGGCGGCGCCGGGGCGTATTCAATACTTATCGGATTGCCGCATCTGTGGCAAAAGCGTCAGTCCCGTATCCCAACACAGGCAGCAAGATGGTCCGGCGGCGCACATTCTACCCGGAACTTCAGCCCTTCAACCGCGGCCGGCTGCGGGTGTCGGCGCTTCATGAAATCTATTTCGAGGAATGCGGAAACCCGGCTGGCAAGCCAGCCGTGGTGCTGCATGGAGGCCCAGGGGGCGGTATCTCGCCCTTCCTGCGCCAGATGCATGATCCACGGGCCTACCGGATCGTGCTGTTCGACCAGCGCGGATGCGGAGAATCCACACCCCACGCCGAACTGACCGAAAACACCACCTGGGACCTCGTCGGGGATATCGAGCAGCTGCGCCAGCACCTGGGGATCGCGCGCTGGCAGGTGGTCGGCGGATCCTGGGGCTCGACACTGGCGCTGGCCTATGCCCAGACACATCCAGGGCGGGTAACGGAGCTGATCCTGCGCGGTATCTTCACATTGCGGAGCAGCGAAATCCACTGGTTCTACCAGCATGGCGCCAGTGAACTCTTTCCGGAGGCGTGGGAGACATTCCTCGCACCAATTCCGAAGGCGGAACGGCACGATCTGGTCACCGCCTATCACCGCCGGCTCACCGGCAGCGATACCGAGGAGCAACGCCGCTGCGCCCGCGCCTGGAGCCAGTGGGAGGGCGCCACGCTTTCCCTGCTCCCCGACGAAAAGCGGCTCAGGGACTTTGGCGCCGAACGTTTTGCCATCGCCTTCGCGCGCATCGAATGCCACTATTTCATGAACAAGGGTTTCTTTGCGCAGGATGGCCAGCTTCTCGCGAATGCGAGCCGCCTGAGATCGATTCCAGGCATCATCATCCAGGGCCGGTACGATGTGGTGACGCCGGCGGTCTCGGCCTGGGACCTGCACAAGGCCTGGCCGGAGGCTGATTTCATCATGGTCCCTGATGCCGGCCACACGGCGGCAGAGCCCGGGATCACCGATGCGCTGGTCCGGGCCACTGACCGTTTCAGAAGTTAATGCCATAGCCCCCAAATCGCCGCAGAGCGCCCCTGTTGCCGCCCGTTTTGGCGGGCATGTTCGCAGTCAAGGCAACAGGTTGGCCGCGCGTGGCTCACACCACCGTCCCGGGCCATGCCGGTCATCGGCCCGTTCGTATCCTGCCGGTGCGAACGGGCCACCGTCTTTCCTGTCCGCCGAATCAGTCTAAACATCGGACCATGACTCTCGACAGCATTCTGCTCCAGGTTGGCGGAACGCCGCTCACCCTGCTGGATCTTCTCATCGTCGCCGGCATATTCGCCCTGCTGCTGCTGGTGGCAGCGGTCATCCTGTCGTGGCGGGCGCAGGCGGCGCGGCGGGACGAGGCGGCAACCACCGCCCGGCGCACCGCCGAGATGGAATATCGCATTGCCGAGCTTTCGGGCGCGCTGAAAGGCCTCGCCGAACAGACGCATGGCAGCCAGATGCAGCTGGTCACGACGCTGGACGAGCGGCTCGACCAGGTCTCTGAGCGGCTTGGCCTCAACCTCATCGACCAGACGGAGCGCACCGGCCAGTCGCTCAAACAGCTTTACGAGCGCCTCGCGGTGATCGACGCCGCGCAACGCAACATCGCGGCGCTGTCAGGCGAAATGCTCACACTCAAGGATATTCTCTCCAACAAGCAGGCGCGCGGCGCTTATGGCCAGGCGCGTATGGAGGCGATCATCCGCGACGGGCTGCCGTCCACGTCCTATGTGTTTCAGGGGCCGCTCAGCAACGGCACCAGGCCTGACTGCCTGGTGATGCTCCCGGATTCGGCCGTGAAACTGGTGATCGACGCCAAGTTCCCGCTCGAGGCCTTCAACGCGCTGAAAGCCGCCAGCGGCGAGACGGAGTTGCGCAACGCCGAATCCCGTCTCAAGGGCGATGTGCTGAAACATGTGCGCGACATCTCGGAGAAATACCTGCTGGCGGGCGAGACCCATGAGTCGGCGATCATGTTCGTGCCGTCGGAATCGGTCTATGCCGAGCTCTACGAGAAATTCGAGGACGTGATCCAGAAAGCCCACCGGGCGCGGGTCATCATCGCCTCGCCCAATGTGCTGATGCTGCTGGTGCAGACACTGCAGGCGGTGTTCAAGGACGCGCGCATGCGCGAGCAGGCGGGCCTGATCAAGGTCGAGGTGTCGCGGCTTCTCGAAGATGTCGGTCGCCTCAAGGACCGGGTCGGCGATCTGCAGAAGCATTTCAGCGCGGCCACCGCCGCCCTCGACAAGCTTGGCGTCTCGGCTGACAAGATCGGCCGCCGCGCCATGCGCATCGAAAGCCTGGAGCTTGAGGAGCCGGAAGCCGTCACAGCCGTCGAGCGCCCCAAGCTGGTGGAGCGCGGCTGATGCCTACAACGGCCGCCGCGCCCGCATCGCCTGGGTGAGGGTTCCCTCGTCGAGATAATCGAGCTCGCCGCCCACCGGCACGCCGTGGGCCAGCCGCGAGGCGGCGATGCCGAGGTCCTTCAGCCGCTCGGTGATGTAATGCGCGGTGGTCTGGCCCTCGACGGTGGCGTTGAGCGCCAGAACCACTTCCTTCACGCCCCCTTCGCCGGCGCGGGCGATGAGCGGGCCGATCGCCAGATCCTCGGGCCTCACACCCTCGATGGCGGAAAGCGTGCCGCCCAACACATGGTAAAGCCCGTTCCACGCGCCTGCCCGTTCCAGCGCCCAGAGATCGCCCACTTCCTCGACGACGCAGAGCATGGCGCGGTCGCGGCGCGGGTCGGCGCAGAGCGTGCAGGGATCGACCGTGTCGACATTGCCGCAGCAGGAACACACCGTCACCTTGTCGCGCGCCTCCGCCATGGCGGCGGCCAGCGGCAGAAGCAGGCGTTCGCGGTTCTTGATCAGAAACAGGGCAGCGCGCCGGGCCGACCGCGGGCCCAGCCCCGGCAGCTTGGCCAGAAGCTGGATCAGACGGTCGATTTCCGGCCCGGTGGAGCGGCGCGACATCAGAACGGAAGCTTCATCCCGGGCGGCAGCGGCAGACCGCCGGTGAGCGATTTCATTTCCTCCGCCATCATCGCCTCGGATTTGTTCTTGGCGTCGGTGTGAGCGGCCACGATCAGATCCTCGAGAATGTCTTTCTCTTCGGGCTTCAGCAGCGAGGGGTCGATGTCGAGCCTGGTCATGGCGCCCTTGCCGCTCATGGTGAGCTTTACAAGGCCGGCGCCCGACTGGCCGGTGACAGTGGCCTGCTCGAGCTTTGCCTGCACCTCCGCCATGCGGCTTTGCATGGCCTGCACCTGCTTCATCATTTCACCGAGATTCTTCATCGTTCTCACTCATGTTTGGGGAGGTCAGCGGCGCCTGTTCCGGCTCGCGCACATCGACGATCTCGGCGCCCGGAAAGCGCCGCAGCACCGTCTGCACGTCCGGGTGTTCGCGGGCCATGATGAACAGGCTGTCACGGCTTTCCTGGCGCTGCTGGGCCAGCGGTTTTTCGCCGCCATCCTTCGACACCATCACCATCCAGCGCATGCCGGTGAAGGCTTCGAGCTTGCGGGCGATTTCATTGGCAAGCCCGGGATGAGCCTTGGGCTCCAGCGCCAGTTCGAAGCGCCCGGGCGACACGCGGATCGGGCGCACCAGACTTTCAAGATCGGATTTCAGGCGGATGTCGCGTTTCTCTGCGGCGAGCGCCACGAGATCGCGGAAGCTGGAGAAGGCGCGGGTCTCGGTCCGGGGCGGCGGCGGCATGTCAGGCTGCGGTTGAACCGCCAGCGCCACCTGCGCCTCGGCCTGGCCATCCGGGCCGCCGCGCGGCAGCTCGCGGGGGATGAGCGGGGCGACGCGGCCAGGAGGCTGCGCAGATGAGACGATCTTCGCCAGTTCCTCCGCCCCCGGAAGATCAGCGGCGTGGGCAAGCCGGATCAGGACCATTTCGGCGGCGATCAGCGGATCGGCGTGAAGTGCGGTCTCGCGGATGCCCTTCAGCAGCATCGACCAGGCGCGCGACAGATGGGGGATGCCGCAGGTTTGGGCATGCTCGGCACCGCGCAGTTTCTCCGCTTCGGTGCGCGAGGTATCGGCCAGAGCTTCGTCCTTGACCACCTTGAGGCGGGTGACCCAGTGCACGTAATCGGCGAGGTCTTCGAGAATGGCCACCGGGTCGCCGCCGTCGCGGTATTGAAGCTCGATGTCCTCGAGTGCCGCCTTGGCGTCGCCCGCCATCACCGCCTGGAACAGGTCGATGATGCGCGACCGGTCCATGAGGCCCAGCATGCCGGCTACATCCCTGGCTTTCACCTTGCCCTCGCCATAGGCGATGGCCTGGTCGAGCAGTGACAGCCCGTCGCGGACCGAGCCTTCGGCAGCGCGGGCGATCATCGCCAGCGCGTCGGGTTCGGCGGCGACACCTTCAAGCTCGGCGATCTTGGCGTAATGCGCGGCAAGCCGCGCTGCATCCAGCCGCTTCAGGTCGAAGCGCTGGCAGCGCGACAGGATGGTGACCGGAACCTTGT
>DAISVW010000080.1:1064-8904 GCA_036826695.1 Aestuariivirga sp. | reverse complement strand
TGGCCTCCCCTGACCGTCGCGGCAGGTGAGCAGCCGCACGGTGGCCAGCGCGCCATTGGCGATGTCATCGAGCGCGGGATGATTCTTCAGCCTGGGCTGCACCAGAAAATCATCTTTCAGCGATTGCCGCGCCAGCTTCTCAACCAGCGCCGCGCCGTCGAGCACCGTGCCATGGGCATCGCGGTAGCGCCCGCCGCCAATGAAATCCCAGCGTTCCATGCGGTGGCCGCCAGCGCCGGAACGCGGCTTCACGAAGAGATCGGCATCGGGCAGCTGATCGACGCCGCCCTTCAGCGGCCGGCGTTCACCTTTCGAGAAATGCATGAGCACCGGCACCGCCCGCACCCCCGCCACATGGCAGTGTTCGGCGAACCAGATCTTGTCATCGAGGAAATCAGCGCCTTCAGGCGGCTGCAGCAGCGCATAGGCGGGGCCGATGGTCTCATGGGCGGTGAGATAGAGCCCGGCCTGCGCCTTGCGCTCCGGAAGATAGAGCTCGAACATGTAATACCAGAACGGCGCGATGCCGAAGCGCGCCGCCATGTCCGCCTGCCCCAGCGCCTGCGCCGCGACACTCACGCCGCTGCGCGCGGCGATGGCTTTGCCATTGCGCCCGGTGAACAGCCAGATGGCGGCGATCAGGGCGAGCGGCCACATCACCACCGCCACGGCAGCCTTGAGAGGCCCCCACGGCAGCCGCCAATAGCGCCAGGCATAATAGCGGTGAAGATATTCGGCAGGAGCGAGGCTCGTGGGCGGCTTTCCCCTGAAGATCCGCCACAGCGCCATCGGCAGCCCCGCCACCAGATAGGCGAAGTCCTCGGCCTGCCGCAGCAGCAGTTTCCACGCGGCGCCCTTCAGCGTGGTCAAGCGCTCAGCCAGGCTCAGGCGGTTGTCGGGCGAAGTCGGAACGGACATCGGTTGGGCAGTCTCAGGCAACAGTAAGCTTCGCCGCTCATAAGCCAAAAAGCTGGCAGATGCGAGCAACCGTGCGGCCGAGCTCATCGGGCACCGGCGGCGGCGGGGTGAATGAGGACGCCTCGCCCAGCCACTGCGCGTAGCCGCCCGTCACCAGATCGCGCTGGACGATGCGAAGATCGCGCGAGAAGCGCGGCGGCGCATGGGTGATCAGCAGGCGGAACAGCGTGGCGCTGGCGCTGCGCCCGCGCCAGGAGATGGGCGGCAGATCGCCTGACTTTCCCGCCTGCCCCTTTTCGCCCCGCATGGCATAGGGGCCGTCCTCGATATCGAACAGCAGCACCGGTTTTCGGCTGGCGATGGCCTCGGACATCATGGAAATCGAATCTGCCGTCACCACGATGCGCTGCGCGAGACCCAGAAAGGCATGGAAGGGGTTATCGCCACCGTCACGAGCCCAGCGGTGGACATAGCTGGGCACGCCGATTGCTTCCTGCAGGGCCTGCGCAGCAGCCGCGCCAGTGCGGGCACTGGTGGTGACGAGCAATGAGCCGCCCTCCGCCCGGGCAAGTTCCGTAACCGCATGGCCCAGCCGTGACGCGGCCTGCGGCGTGAAATGATAGGGGCCGCTGTCGCCCCCCACCAGCACTGCCGTCAAAGGCCTTGGCAGATGGGCGAGGCGCGGCTCCCAGTGTTTTGCCTCAGCGGCGAGCCGTTCCGGTGTCACGTCATGGAGCGGCAGCAGATTGTGCAGCACATTGGGTGCCGCCGGCAGGCGGTATTGCGGCGTGGTCACGACCAGGTCGAAGCGGGCGAGCGGCGCCCAGGGCGTTCCCACGAACACGATGCGGGTTCCCGGGTTGCGCGCCCTGATCCAGAAAGCCACCGACTCGGCCCCGCGCCCCGAACACAGGACCAGATCCGGCCATGGCGGCGCGATGGCGATGGAGGCGGCGAGGTTCACCCCGGCCAGTGTCGGGAGGCTCAGGAACCGCAGTGCCGCCTCGGAGGACCGGTAAACCAGGTGCTTCTCCTCGGAAGGCCAGCCGAGTGCGGCGGCCAGCGCCCGTAGCTGGGTGTTGTCGCCGGCATGCGGGCTGGCCAGGATCCAAACCCGCGGCCGGCCTGCCGGCATCCCGGATTCTACATTCGTTTCCAACTGTTTGAGCCTCATGGCCGGGCTTTCCAGGCAACGGCGTTTGATGCTGGGCTCAGTACATGATACAGGGGCCTCCGGTAAGCAATAGTTTCGGGGTTCGACATGGCTGCGACCGGAAGCGCGGAGGCCACCCGGCCTCACATTTTCATTCAGACCAACGACAAGCAGTCGATCGGGGCGATCGTCTCGGCCTATTCGATGAAGCGCAATTCGGCGCATGCCGACAAGTTCGACGTCAGCGTCATCCGCCAGGAGGACTATCCGTTCTTTTCGAAGCACGAGGGCCAGAGCTACATGCGCCATGGCGTGAAGCGCGTCTGGCACGAGAACGACCTGCAGTCCTTCACGCTCACCCGCTTCATGCCGCCGAAGCTGATGGGCTACAAGGGTCGCGCCCTGGTGGTGGACCCGGATGTGTTCGCCGTCCAGGACGTGTGGGAACTGCTCAGCCGCGACATGAAGGGCAAGGCCATCATGTGCCGCGGCTCAAAGTTCAAGAACGGCGCCTTTGCCTCGAGCGTCATGCTGCTCGATTGCGCCAGGCTCACCCACTGGGACGTCGAGAAGGGCTTCGACGAACTCTTCGAGGGCAAGCGCGACTACCACAACTGGATTTCGCTGCTGATGGAAGACCCCAACACGATCGGCGTGTTCGAAAATGAGTGGAATGATTTCGACAAGCTGACGCCAGCCACCAAGATGATCCACAACACGAGGCGGCGTACCCAGCCGTGGAAGACCGGGCTCAAGGTCGACTATACGCCCACCGAATTCGTGCCCGTCATCGGCTGGATCATGCGCATGCGCCGCAAGCTGTTCGGCGACCACGCGCTGCTCGGCCGCTATGCCCGTCACCCGGACCCGAAGCAGGAGGCGCTGTTCTTCGGCCTCCTCAGGGAAGCCTATGAAAAGGGCCTCGTGACCGACGCGCAGCTCAGGGATGCGATGGCCAGGAACTTCATCCGCCATGACTCGGTCGAGGTGATGCAGCGCGTGCCGCCGCTGGCGCCGCTCAAGGCCGCCGCCTGAGCGCAGGAATGGAGCATGTCGCAGGCGAGCCCGAGCCGGAGCTGCGGGTGGCCCTGTTCACCGGCAATTATAACTACATCAAGGACGGCGTCGCGCTGACCCTGAACCGGCTCGTCGCCTTCCTGGAGCGGCGCGGCATTCCCGTCCTGGTGTTCGCGCCGGTGGCGGCGAAGCCGGCGTTCGAGTCAGCGGGCGAACTGGTGCCGGTGCCGTCCTTCGCCATTCCCACCCGGTCTGAATACCGCATCGCGCTCGGCCTTCCGTCCAAAGCGAGGCAACGGCTCGCAGCCTTCCGGCCCACCCTGTTCCACATCGCCGTGCCGGATATTCTGGGCTCGCAGGCACTCAGTCTCGCGGAGCGCTGGGGCGTACCGGCGGTCGCCTCCTACCACACGCGCTATGACACCTATTTGCGCTTCTACGGCCTCGGCCTGTTCGAGGCCCTCGGCCAGGCGCATATGCGCCGCTTCTACAACCGGGTGCGCCGGGTCTATCCGCCATCCGACTCGATGGCCGAGATCATCCGCCGCGAGGGCCAGTCCCGGCATGTCGAGATCTGGGCGCGCGGCGTGGACAGCGAGCTGTTCTCGCCCGCGAAGCGCGACATGGCCTGGCGCCGCAACCAGGGCCTTGGCGACGACGAGGTGGCCATCGCCTTTGCCGGGCGGCTGGTGAAGGAGAAGAACACCGCCGTCTACGCGCGGGTGATGGCAAGGCTCCTCGCCAGCGGATTGCCGGTGCGGCCGTTGCTCATCGGCGACGGGCCCGAAATGGCGGCGATGCGGGCGGCACTTCCCACCGGCATCTTCCCCGGCTTCCTGCATGGCGACGAGCTGGCCCGCGCCTACGCCTCAGCCGATGTGTTCTTCTTCCCGAGCGAGAGCGAAACCTTTGGCAACGTGACTCTCGAAGCGATGGCGAGCGGGCTTCCCGCCGTCAATGCGTTGTCGAGCGGCAGCAATTCCCTGGTCGACGAGGGCGTGACCGGCTTCCTGGTCAGCGCCCGCGATGAGGATGGGCTGGCCGCGCGGCTGGCGCAGCTTGCCACCGACGGGGCGCTGCGCCGGCGCATGGGCGAAGCGGCGCGCACCCGCGCCCTCGGCTACAGCTGGGATGCGGTGTTGAGCGGCCTTCTCGACAGCTACCGCGCGGTGCTGCGCGAGGCGAGGGAACAGGGCCATGGCGGCTGATCCGCGGGTCTGGATTCTGTCCGGCGGGCGCCAGGGCGATCTGGACCAGATGCAAGCTTTGGTTGCAGCGGCGGGTTGGCCATATGAGTTGAAGGCGCTCCGGTTCCGGGGGCTCCGGCATCCCCTGACCGCCCGGCTGGAAACGCCGCTCGGCCCGCCGTGGCCCGATCTGGCAATCTGCGCTGAGGCGCTGACCAGCATGGCGGCACGCCGCATCAAGAGATCGTCTTCAGGAGCCACCCGGATCGTCTGTCTCGGCAGGCCGGCGGGTGCGGCCAGCGACTTCGATCTTGTCATCACGACCGCACAATACCGCATCCAAACCGCAACAAATGTGCTCGAATTGGCTACACCAATCACCAGTGCGGGAGCAACGCCGACGCCCGTTCCGGCGGCTGGTCCGGTGGTGTTGCTGGTGGGCGGCCCGGCCTTTCCCGATCGCATGGATGCCGCCATCGCCGGGCGCATGGCAGCCGATGCCATGGCCTATGCGGCGCAGAAGAACCGCAAGCTTCATGCCCTGACCAGCCCGCGCACGCCGGCAGATGTTGTCAACACACTGCAGCAGATTATCGTTTCACCTCATAGACTTGATGTCTTCGGGACGGGTGAGAACCGCTACCGGAAGGCGCTGGCAGAGGCGGCCGAAATCATCGTCACCAGCGATTCCGTGTCGATGCTGGCCGATGCCCTCGCCGCCGCAAGGCCGGTGTCGGTCTACCCGCTGCCCCAGGCGGCAGGCCTGAAATGGCGGGCGGGCAACTGGCTTTACCGCCACGCGGTAGAGACGCCCCGGATCATTCTCCGGCCCGTAACCTCCTTATTTGAAAGGGCTTTCATCGAACCACCCGCCGACCGCCAGCGGCAGCTGGAACGGTTGGTGGCCGCGCGGCGGCTGACATGGTTCGGCGGATCGCCCGTGCCTCCCGATCCGGATGCCGCCCGCCGGGACCTCGATCTGGCGGTTTCACGCCTGCGAAAGCTGGTAGACTAAACCTTAGGTTATGTTTTTAAATCAAATTCAACGTTTCTGATATGTTCGTGAAAATTGAAAAGGATTGCAAAGCTACCATTGCGCGCTTTCTGGCGTAGCCATCAACCAGAGAGATCCTAAACAGTTGAATTGAATGGAGATTGGAATCAGCGTTGCGCTGGTGACTTTTCACCGGCTCCCGCCCGGCGATTTGCCATGTTCTTTATATGTTTCAAAGCAATCAGCGAGCTCCTCTACAACAGTGGGCTGACCAGCCGCATGGTCGATTCGACCAGCCGCTCGCCCAGCGGCCTCTGTGCCCAGGGAACGAAGCTGACAGGTTCGGACGCGGCGATATAGCGGGCCTGCAGGTGCCGGAGATTAGCAACCGTGGCTGAGTCATAGATCAGAAGAGACAACTCATAATTGAGCCACAGGCTGCGCATGTCGACATTGGCAGTGCCAAACATGGCCACCGTGCCGTCGACAGTAATCGATTTGGTGTGCAACAGCCCGTCCGTGAACTGGTAAATCTCGCCGCCGGGTTCCAGGATCTCATCGAAAAACGACCGGCTGGCATAGCGCACCAGCATGGAATCGATGCGCTTCGGCAGCACCAGGATGACCTTGACGCCGCGCGCCGCGGCCCCGCGCAGCGCCAGGATCAGCGCATCCTCCGGCACGAAATAGGGCGTGGTGATAACCACTTCGCGATGCGCGGTGCCGATCAGCGACATCATGATCTGCAACAGAGCGTCGCCGGTTTCGCCGGGACCGGAAGAGAGCACCTGCACGGGAACGTTGCCCATGGCCGGAGTTGGCGTGATCCCGGTCCTGCGCATGACGTCATCGAGGCTGTCGCCGCCCTCCGCCACCCAGTCGCTGATCATCACGGCGGCCAGCAGCCCGGCAACCGGGCCCTCGATGCGGACCATGGCATCAACCCACTCGCCGACGCCGGCATCCTGCTTGAAGAACCTTGGATCGACCATGTTCATGCTGCCGGTCCAGGCCAGTCCACCGTCAATGACAACGATCTTTCGGTGCAGCCTGAGGTCGGTCCGGCGGGCAAGTCCCTGAAGAATTCCCACCGGAAGCGCGGCACGAAGATCGACACCGGCCGCCCGCAGCGCCTCCGGCTCGCGGCTCTTCCACCACCGCCCGGCCCCCATCGCATCGACCAGAACGAGGCAGACAACACCCCGCTTTGCTGCCCGGATCAGGGCATCGCGCACCTCGGCCGTGAGGCCGCCTTCGCTCCAGATATAGAATTCCATGAGGACGCTGGTGCGCGCCTTGTCGACATCGGCGGCGATCTGCCGAAGCATGCCGAGCGTGTCGGACGCAAGGTTCATCCGGTTGCCGTTGATGGCCGGCGTACCGAACAGACTTTGGCCGGCATTCTCGAGAAGCCGGGACCCGGCCATTGCCACGCCGTCGCGGTGAAGCCTAGCGTTCTCCGCAATGTGCGGCGCGGTAAGGCTACTGAGGTCTGCCTGAAACTGCGCCAGCCGTTCAGCCCGCTGGCGCGATATCCGCCGCTCGCCGATCAGGAAATAGAGCAATGCCCCGACATAAGGGAGCGCCACAGTCAGAAGAAGCCAGGCCAGCGCCACGCCACGGGCAGGACGCCGCAACAGCACCCGCAGCACCACGGCGCCCATCAGGACCGCATGAAGCAGAACGAGGAGAAAGGCGGTCATCACGCCCGCCACCTAACGGCAGTTGCATCATCCTGACAAGGACAATGGCCTACTGCGCGCGCAGGGCCTTGAGACCTTCCGCCAGCCCCTTGAGCGATGCCGGTACGCTGACTGGCTGGTCGACACCGCGTAGGCTGAACGTCGTGGTCAGCGTGCCGGCTGCGGCAAGCCCGCGGAGGTCGTCCGGGCTCAGTTCCACATTGGCGATACAACCGCGCATGATGCAGGTTTGCAGGCGGAAGTTGAACTCCGGGCCATCGCCGATGCGGCCGGTGATCCCGGCGGGAACATCAAGCCCGAGCGGCAGGATCGCGGTCAGACGAAAGTCGCTGCCATCGCGGTTGCCAGCCAGGGCCAGCGCCATGACGTGCTTGCCGGTTTTTTCCGAAACCAGCCGCTGGTGAAGCGCGCAGGCCTGCTCGCCCTTGACGACTTCACGGCAGCGCAGGTGCCAATCGCCGAAGTCGGCCGGCGTTTTCTCGGTATCGGCGGTGGCCGAGGGCAGAGCGACGGGAACCGCCAATGCTGCGGCGAGGACAAAGACAGTCATTTTGCAGAGATTTTTCATCGACCATTCCCGGACTGAAGCCAGAAGGCAGCTAAGGCCTTTTTCGCTAAGCCAGCTTCTTCGCGAGGTAAAGGGCGATTGTGGAAAACCGGCAGCAACCC
Organism: Aestuariivirga sp.; assembly: GCA_036826695.1. Taxonomy (GTDB): domain Bacteria; phylum Pseudomonadota; class Alphaproteobacteria; order Rhizobiales; family Aestuariivirgaceae; genus Aestuariivirga. The sequence continues at coordinate 1,263 of DAISVW010000080.1, read as the reverse complement.
CGAATGCGTTTCTAGACCGCGATGCTCGACGCCGCATTCCTGATGGCGCGGATTTCTGCTCCATAATCAGCGCTCCGGAAGATCGCCGAACCCGCCACCAGCACATTGGCCCCGGCCCTCGCCACCGCCGCCGCATTGCCGCGGCCGACGCCACCGTCGACCTCGATATCGAAATGGTGGCCCCGTTCATCTTCGCTTA
>DAISVW010000080.1:0-1054 GCA_036826695.1 Aestuariivirga sp. | reverse complement strand
GCTCTGGAAGATCGCGTAGCCTGCCACCTGTATTTCGTCGCCGTCGCTTTCGACCGCCTCTGCTTCGCCGCGGCCGATCCAGCCATCGACCTCGATATCGATATTCCGCCCACGGACCATCTCGCGGACCTCGGCGATCTTCTCCAGCATATCGGGAATGAAGGCCTGGCCGCCGAAGCCCGGATTGACCGTCATCACGAGGATAAGGTCCAGACGGTCCAGCACGTGTTTCAGGACATGCGCAGGCGTTGCCGGGTTGAGCGCCACCCCTGTCCTCTTGCCCAGCGCGCGGATCGACTGCAGCGAACGGTCGAGATGCGGGCCCGCCTCGGCATGGACGGTGATGCTGTCGGCCCCCGCCCTGGCGAAGGCTTCGAGATAGCGGTCTGGCGGCGCCATCATCAGATGCACGTCGAAGAGTTTCCGCGTCACCGGGCGTATGGCCTCGATCACCGGCAGACCGAAGGAGATGTTGGGCACGAAGTGCCCGTCCATCACGTCGATATGGATCCAGTCGGCGCCACCTTCGTCGAGGGCGCGTACCTCATCGCCCAGCCGGGCGAAATCGGCGGCGAGGATCGACGGCGAAATCAGCAGCGGCCGGGCCATGCGGCTCAGCCGATCAGCTTGCCGAAATGCACCGCGGTGTCGGCCATGCGGTTGGAGAAGCCCCACTCATTGTCGTACCAGCTCAGGATCTGCACGAAACTGTCGTCCATCACCTTGGTCTGGTCGAGATGGAACACGGAAGAGTGCGGATCATGATTGAAATCGACCGAGACGTTCGGGCGGCTCGTCGTGCCGAGAATGCCCTTCAGGGAACCGTTCGCGGCCTTGATGATCGCCTCGTTCACTTCTTCCTTGGTGGTCTTGCGCTTGGAGAGGAACTTGAGATCGACCACCGAGACGTTGGGAGTCGGCACGCGCATCGCATAGCCGTCGAGCTTGCCCTTGAGTTCCGGCAGCACCAGACCAACCGCCTTCGCGGCACCTGTCGAAGTCGGGATCATCGACAGCGCCGCGGCGCGCGCACGATAGAGATCCTTGTGCATCT